>NZ_JBHXAS010000014.1:0-68711 GCF_042727425.1 Peribacillus sp. NPDC060253 | reverse complement strand
ATTGAAATAACATCATTAACAATTAAACTAACTAAAGTTAATAAAACACCTATTAACAATGCATGAACAGATAGTTTTAATATCTTCACTTCTGAAAAGTTTGGTGAAGTAATATTTTATCTCACTCCTTAAACAGCATCGTAAGCATATATAATTACCAATAGCACCGATCTTCAGCTAACGCACCCGTTAGTTCTTTAAGACTTATGCAGAGTTGACACAGACTGTCTGGGTTAAAAATTTGTCATAACTGCTTAATTAGCATCTTTTTTTTCATAAATAATCAATGCTACCCTGATAATTAAAACTATGAAAAGGGCAATACCTATACTAATATCTAGTGTTCCTTCGTCTTCGGGTTTATTAAAGAATCCATTAACTGTAGTGAATGCTAGAAGAATTATATAAATATATACTTCATTTTTTTGGAGAAATTTAATTGGGACTACCCCCTTTAGTTCAATATGAAAGAGCTGCCTTAAAGACAGCTCTGATTTTCAGCTAACGCACCTGTTAGCTCAGTAAGGAATGATTCAATACTCAACTATATTTAGCCACAGACCACCAGGACCAATGGTTACGTGAGGGATTTTATTTGATTTAAATATGTTGTAAATATCAATGTTCTTCTTGTTTAATATATATAAATGTTGAGATACATCAGTATCTGAAAACACTAAAAAATCCATTGTTGTAGACCGTAAGTAAAATTCGTACATATATTGTTTTTTCCTATCCTTTACATACCCTAAAAACCCTATTGTTCTTACGGATATGTGTGTTAGAGGGAAAGGAAATTTATTAATTATAATAAATTCATTTGAAAGTTCGTTAAAGAGTTCTTCTTCCCATTCAGGAATAATGGCATAGATATAACATTCCTGCTACTTCACAACAAATGCAACAATCCCTATAATAATAAACAGAATTCCACCCAAAAATTGTCCTAATCCTGAAGCTTCTCCCATTAACAGTAAATTGAATATGTTTTTGTTTTTTCGATTTTTTCCAAATAAGCCATCATCTGTTCTCATACGATAAATACCCCAAACTACTAAAACTAACCCAAAAATAAATGGTATAAAAAGCATTACAATTCCTCCGTTGTTTGGTTAATATGTGCATCTTTGTGAAATGTATTATTTGTCATCCTCATCGAAAATAAAAGTTTCTTCGATTGGTAAATTAAAAACTGTAGCTATTTTATACGCTAGTAGCACAGATGGATTATACTTTTGTTTTTCTAATGAGATGATCGTTCTAGAAGATACACTTACTTTATCAGCTAATTCTTGTTGCGTTATTCCATATTCTATTCGCAATTCTTTTACTCTATTTTTCATAAATCCTCCGAATTAAAGGACAAGATTGTAATACTTTCTAGACCCAATTTCACTAATTATTAAAGATACTAAGACAACAAATAATGCAGTATTTGTTGGAATTACCACAAAATTAGTTAAAAACATAAGAATTATAATTTCGCATATTAGAATATGCAAAGAAAAGTGAGCAACTTTTCCATCAATTAAAGCATCTCTTTCGTCATATTCCTTTGATAATTCCTTTTCTAGTGATTTATTCTTTCGGGATGTTATGTAAGAAATTGTTGAGTACAACAAAAGTATTCCACCTAGGAATACAACGATATATCCAAAATTAAATCCTACTGATGTATCGAGAATTATTTGAATGATTCCCAATATAATTACCAAGGTTGAGACTAAAAAACGCTGTATGAATAGATTTTTCAAACGTACCTCTCCTAATCAACTTATTCTCTTGGAGTGAAGTTTACTTCATGTGAAGTTTATTTCACGTGAAGTTAATTTCATAATAACCTTTTATAAAACAAACGTCAATCGGTAAAAAATAGTTCTCTAAGTAACGAAATTTTTCATCATTTGAACAATTTTAGTTTTACTAGTGTTCAACTATCCTGCCCCGATAGTTGCATAAAGAACAAGCTGCCTTAAAGACAGCTCTGATCTTCAACTAACGACCCGTTAGTTCTATAAGAAAAGCGAACCTTCTTCAAGAATCACGCCCTTTAATGGAACAATGAAAATAGGAACCCAAATGTTAGCTTGTTTTTCTTGAACTAACGCTCCCGTAGAATTCTCCACAAACCTTGCTGCTAATTTAAACCATTACATGAATGCTGTACTGTTAGTACGAATTTAAGCACGATTAAAAGTTCCCTTTATAAACTCTATAATTACCAGACAGGTTTTAACCTCGATGATAGTTTATCTTCATTTTCTTCATAAACTAATTTTGTTAAATCTTCTTTGAGCATTTGCAGGCGTTCAGCACCTATGTTTTCAATCCAACGTTGCTCAATCTCAGTTAGTATCTTCTCTTTTGCTTTCACAACTAACCAACCTCGTTCGGTCAAAACAATAATTTTCCCTCTCTTATCAGTGGGATGAGCTTTGCGCATTACATAGCCACTTTTCTCAAGATAATCCACCATTTTACTCACAGCTTGCTTTGTAATTCCTAAATATTCGGCTAGTTCTATACCTGTTGCTCCATTGGGAGTGATGCATTTAAACATAAAACCATGTGCAGGTCTAATATCTCCAAATCCCAATTCACTCAATCTGTCATGTAATTCATTAATTGATGTACTAAAGGATAATGATAAAAGCGATGTAAGATCCAATTCACTAAATACTTCATGATTCATACATAAAACCTCCTTAAATAAAGTCAATTAGGTTGACTTTATTTGAAATCCATTGTACTATACGTAATGTAGTCAATCAAGTTGACTATAATTCGATTATAAAAAATAGGATTCACCGAAACAAAATTAATACATTATGGAGGGTTCTCATGGCTAACATCTTTAAAATTAGAGGAAGTGTATTTGCACCGTATGCTTGGTTGGAACCTATTAAAGATCCTGCAACAGAAAAGATATTCGAATACACTGGTGACGCACGTGAATTTACACCATATGCTGTAAACACTATGCGGTCAAGATTAGAGCAAGAAGTGATTATTGATTTTTATAAAAAAGAAATTTTTTCACATGCAAATGCTTGTATCGTAACTGTTAAAATTACAAATCCAGATGGTTCACTCGAGTATAAAAAGGGAAAAACAAGTACAGACAATATTGAATGCACTAATGTTGTGTGGGGCGATGACGAAGTTTCTTTTAAAATGAGTGCTAGTGCCAGCAATCCTTTAAATGCAGCAGCACCCGCGGCTGATTATTTATTAACTATACATGTTAACAAGAGTGGTGTTGTACAAATTGAAGGTGCACATGATAGGTTCCCCTGCTATGAATTTTATAAACAAACAGATTTTGGTCCATTTGAATTAATATATACACATGATTTCAGAAAAACTGGTGACACTCCGGCAGCGCTAGCTGGGGATATGGAATACAGTTTTAAAACGACAATCTAGATATAAATACCAAGTAGAAGTATACAAGCAGCAAATATTAAATGAAAAGCAATTGATCATACGAAAGAAATTGTGATCTGTTTTGCTCAATGGGTCAATATTATTATTACCCAAAATAAAATTAAGAATTACAGAGGTGTGCCTCATGACTAATATCGTTAAAGTTAGAGCAAGTGTATTTATCCCAATGTCTTGGACTGACCCTAAGAAAGATATTCAAACGGGAAACATAATCCAATTCGAAGGTGATGCACGTGATTTTACACCTTATGCGGTAAACGCTATGCGTTCTAGAGTGGAACAAGAAGTAGTTGTAGATTTTTACAAAAAAGAAATTTTCACATATGCGAATACGGGCATAACAACAGAAAGAATTACAACTCCTGATGGTTCCGTTAATAAAAGAACAGGAAAAGCTAATACGGAAGGCATTTTGTGCACTGATGTTGTATGGGGGTCAGATGACGTCAAATTTCAAATGAGTGCAAGTGCTAGCAACCCATTAAATGTATATGCACCTCCGGTTGACTATCTATTAACTGTACATGTCAAAACAGATGGTATTGTCGATATTCAAGGTGAACATGATGGATTCCCTTGTTTTGAATTTTATAAGCAAGTAAATTTTGGTCCGTTTGAGCAACTTCATACTCATGACTTCAGAGAAACTGGTGATACACCTGAAGCTCTAGGCGGAGACATGGAGTATAGTTTTAAAAAGATATTGTAAAGACAATATGATTCCCTTTTTAGTGAATAAAAATATAACAACATAAGAGTGAGCAATAGGAGGAAAAGCGAATGACATCCATTTTATTTGTAAAAGCAAACAATCGCCCAGCAGATCAATCGGTTAGTGTAAAATTATATGAGGCTTATTTATCGAGTTACAAAGAATCACATCCAAATGATAAAGTAATAGAGCTTGATTTATACAAGGAAGAATTGCCATATGTAGGAGTAGATATGATTAATGGCACTTTTAAAACTAGTAGAGGGCTTGAGTTAACAGCAGAAGAAGCAAAAGCAGTAACTGTTGCTGATAAATATTTAGAACAATTCCTTGCAGCTGATAAAGTTGTGTTTGGTTTCCCATTATGGAACTTAACAATTCCGGCTATACTACACACATATATTGATTATTTAAACCGCGCGGGCAAAACATTTAAATATACGCCAGAAGGTCCAGTAGGTCTGATTGGAGATAAGAAAATTGCATTATTAAACGCAAGTGGCGGTGTATATTCTGAAGGACCAAAAGCTGAAGTAGAAATGGCTATTAAATATGTAGCAAGTATGATGAGCTTCTTCGGTGTAAAAAATATAGAGAAAGTAGTGATTGAAGGTCACAATCAATTCCCAGATAAAGCAGAAGAAATTATTGCTGCAGGGCTTGAAAAGGCTGTTAAAGTAGCAAGTACGTTCTAATTAATAAAACACTTGTCACTCAATATAGCAGTACCACCACTTTTATAGCGGTGGTACTGTTTTTTTATTCTCTCATCTTGCTACTTTTGGGGAGTTAGAACCCAATTGATGTAATATTTCCATTTTAATCTTTAAAAAGATAGAAAGAAGGTATGAATTACTATTTTCCCCATTCCTTAGCTAACATACCGTAAACAATGTGGTCAACATAATGGTCATACAACCATTCTGCTTGTCTGATACACCCTTCATTAACAAAACCCAATCTTTCGGGAATTCCTCTACTTTTCTTATTCTCCACAGCCACCCTAATTTCCACTTTATCTAGTTTCAATTCATTAAATGCATAATCAGTCAATGCCTTAGCTACTCTTGTCATAATTCCATTTCCTTGATAACCTTCTCCGAGCCAATAACCAATATATGCCGTTTTGTTTGACCAATTTATTTGGTTATAACCTGCTACACCAACAATAAGTCCGTTATACATAATAACTGTATTAACACTCTTGTTTTCAGCAAGACCTTGTAAAGTCATATGAATGAACCCTTTTGTATCTTCAAGTTTTGTTGTACGATCCAGCCAAGGAAGCCATTCTCGTAGGTATTCCCTGGATTGATTTGTTATTTCGAAAACTCTTTCTGTATCCTTTAATTCTATCAGTTTCAATGATAACTCCTCATCTATCTTATGTAAGAACATACTCATCCCCCTAGTTTTTCTATTGGTTTATTTTGTATATTAACATATATGATTAATAGATAAATGACTTGGAGTGAATCCGACCCTTTCGTTCATTAAAACCAAAATCAAGTAACGACTTTATAAATAAGCTCTTAAAGGACATGACAAAACCCCACCTGTTATCGTTAGCAACTGGTGGGGTTTCTATTTGGCTTCTACATCTACATCAACCGGGAGGTCCATCTTGTTCAATCACGCCCTTTCATTAAACAGCTAATTTACTGTATTGATCCAACTGATCTTTGGTTAAATTTTTAATGAAGTGGTCGAAGTTGATCGACTCCATTTCATATCTGTCACAAATCTTTAAATAACTTTCATAGGCTTTAACGTAAATGTTCATCATCTTGACTCCTCCTTCTGTTATATAACAATAAATTTAACTTGTAAATAATATATAACAATGTTATTTTATTGTCAATATAGTTTTCTGAAAATTCTAATTAAACATCCTTTCCTTTAGTATTTCCCCCATTGTTCTTCTCTAACCGTCTCAGTAAAAAAAAACTGACATTGCTCTTTAATTGGATAGTTTGCCTTTATATGAGCTCTTTCAAGTATACCTATCCTATAAGTTCCTTAAGAATATTGAAGCAGGGCACCTGTTAGCTGATTAAGGATTTTCCCAAACATAAAAAAAGCCAACAGCTAGCTATTTCGACCTTTCGTTTCCGAAACTAGCCAATTAAGTGTTTAACTATTATGTCTTGGGCAAATAAGGATAAAAACCATCCTCCCATTCCTAGGCCTAATGAAACAAATAAGTGTATTGAATGCTGTAGTGCCATCCATATTATCACCAACATAAAACTGTTGCCGGTATACCCCATAACACACTTAAAGCAAATTCACTTAATGTTTCCATCTGTTCTCCTTGTATATATAGCCATAAAATACTTAGAACGCTAACGATAGGTAATGCAGCAATGATTCCGCCTTGATTAGGATATCTTCGTGAAATTTCTGTAATAACCCCAATGATAATAGCTGATACGATGATTTTAACGATTGTAAACATCTTTTGCTCTCTCCTTCATTAATGTAAATGCTTCTAAGATGAGTGGCCTTTCCTCATGACTCATTTTTTCAAAGAGAAGCTGTTCAAGCTTTTCTTCATCGAGACTGGAATGACGGTGCAATACATCACCTCGCAAGTCAGTAAGCATTAGAATTACCTTACGCTCATCCTTAATGCTGCGGGTTTTACATACATACTTTTTCTCTAATAAGCGATTAATATGCTCTGATGCGGTGTTATGGGACACATGAATGGCTTTAGCAATTTCCTTATCCCCACTTCATTTTCTTTTTGAATAACTTGCATGATCCTTATGCTTTGGTAAGTGATTTTTTCTTGATGGGTATAACGCAATTGATAGTAAATATCCGTCCATAGTTGATTTACCTGCACAATTTCTTTCAACATATGAATAAAAAGCAATTTATTCAACAAACAAAAAAAGTTATGCACATAGTCAGGAGAAAGATTTGAAGAAATAAGGATTATCCCTATTTCCCCTTCCTTTATCCACATCTTGTGCACAACTTTATTGAAATTTCTTCACGTACATCTGAAAAGTAATCATGATTTTTATGATTATCATCATTCTTAAATGAACCGATACGGCTTCAATTGTTAGGGGTCCACCTTTTCATCCTATGAAGTAAGGGACCATCTGAATGATTATTTTCCCCTATTACAAAATCCGTCATATAGTAGGTCAAATATTGTCCATAATGATTATTGGTTTTTAACAATAACTCATCTACATAATAAACCCCTTTTGGGATTTGATCCATTAGCAGCACCGATAAGGCAGCATATATACCGCAAGCCACTTGAAAGTATGTGGCATTGGTTTTATATTTGGAAAAGATATCTTCATTACTTGGTACATTGTACATATAATGCTCTTTTTGTTGATAAACAATAAGGACACCTACTAGATCTTCCCCTTCAAGTTCGTCTTTAAGCGGATCGAGAACCTCCATTTCATGGTCCCATAATTGATCTACGTCATCCAGTTTCGAGCGGATTAACTCCGTCGTATGGTCATTTACCTTATATAAAAAGCCGCCTTCCATATCAAACAATTTGCCCAAAGTGTATACTTCTTCATGAGGCATTAAACAACCGTAAAACTGCTTGTCCCCTAAAGTGACTTTGAAATCCACATCATAAACATTTTCATATAAAAAGAGCGGCGTATGGTGATTCATAAACATCGGGTAGCTTGATATGGCCTCATCCAGAAAGCCTTCGGGAGACCATGTTGTGTAAATGACGTCCTTTTTTGCCTTCGCTTTGTCCTTAAAAAAATAATTGTCATGCTCTACAATATAACAGCCAAGCGGACGTTCCCCTGAATCTTTCTTTAAAAGCTCAATGGCCATCCATTGAACCACCCCTGGATTCATTCCCGAACCAATGATGGCTGTTGAATTTGAAAATTGATCTTTATACTTTTCAAAATGCCTGAATCGTTCAATTAAAGGAAATCCATGAGATAATTCTTCCTTTTCATCGATCGTTGTTTTTTCTAAAGCGGAATTAATATAATTAACACCTAATGCATTACAGCAATCTAGTATTTCAACCGTATCCGCCCGTGATAGATCTATTACACAAAATGTTTTTGTGCTTTCAAGATGCTTAGTAAACCTCTTTGTATCTTTTAAATCAAGTTGATGGAATACAAAGTGATTTTTCAGCTGTGGAAATAATTCATGATAATATTTTTCTTCTTTTTGTTTAATATCGATTAAATGTAAAGTACAACTAGAAATAAAATGATGGATTGGATCCTTTTTATCAATAACTGATTTATTCAATATCGAAAGTATTGATTTTGCGGCCCCTCCCGCACTTCCTAGAATGGTTATCACTTTTTTGTTATCATCCATTTCTACACCTCGTCACCTTTTACTTTAAACTATGTAGTTTAAGATGAAATGCAATGGACAAGTATCATTTATTCTTGAATTGAGCCATATGTACAAGCTATTTTCTCTACCCTTTTATAAAAAAGAAGCAGAAAGGCAGTTTCCCCCCAACAAAAAAAGTCATGCGCAAGATTAGGAGAAAGGAAAAAATTAAGGATTTCCTCCTTTCTCTTCCTTTGTCCACACTTTATGCACAACTTTACATTTCATACGGATCTATTCCGCTCTAACGAAGCAGTGCCCCATAATCTTTAGACTAAATCAGATTTCCATGCCCCATCGATTCTTTTCGGTTTCCTTCATCTGTTTTTCCGTTTTCTCGGGATGGACGGTACGAAATTTATGATGGTCAGCAGGGATGATTTCAATCATCTTCTCAATCATGTCTTCCGGATCGAATTGGTTCTTTAATCCCTCTTCTTGTTTTTTCATATCCTCTGCTCTTGTAAAATTCTTGGCTTCATCAAACCACTTCCATTTTTCCTCTGCTGCCCTGTCGTTAAAACCGGTATCGTAGGCACCAGGATTGATGGTCGCAACCTGCACCCTAGATCTCTCAAGCTCATCCTTCAAGGTTAAAGCAATTCCCTCGATGGCATGTTTGGTTGCTGCATAGGGACCGCCATATGGTGTCGTGATGATCCCAGCCATTGAACTCAAAAACACGATTTTCCCGCTTCCTTTTTTGACCAGCTTTCTTGCAGCATGCTGAACGGTTTCAAGTGTAGCGAATACATTCACTTCGAAAAGCGCCCTGAATCGGTCCATCGGCATTTCCCCGAACGGTCCGCCCTCATTGATCGCGGCATTTGCCACAAACACATCAAAGTCTTGGTTATCAATTAAAGCTCGATCACGTGTGTTTGTAATATCCAATTTGAATACGTCCATATCCAAGCCCTGTTCCTGCGCTTCCCTCATTAGATCCGTTTTCTGAGAAGTGATTTCCGTTGTGGCAATTACCCGATGACCCCCTTTTTGCAAGTCCGAGTGCGGCGCCTCTTCCAAGCCCGCTGCCCGCGCCAGTAATGAAAATTGTTTTGGCCATCTTCCATTCCTCCTATCAAAGCTCTCTACTGTTTCTACTTCCCATAAACGAATGACATAAACCATTAAAAATGGTATACCCATATACGCATTTATCCGTTCTATTAAAGGGAAAATGATAGATATCACCCTAATTCCTGCATCTATTATCCTGATATGAGTAATAAACATAAAGGGATACCCCAAGGAAAAAGGAGAATGACTATGAATTATAAAAATATCATGATTGCCGGCTGCGGGGTTTTAGGTAGTCAGATTGCATTTCAAACCGCTTATAAAGGATTCCATGTATTTGTATATGACATCAATGATGAAGCATTAGAACGTGCAAAAGATAGAATCTCTAATTTGAAGCCATACTACAAAGAAGATTTATGGGTTACGGAGGAAGATCTCAATACTGCTTATGCTCGTATTTCTTTCAGCAGTGATTTATCTACGGCATTTGCTGAAGCTGATTTTGTGATTGAAGCGATTCCAGAAGTGGTTCAAATCAAAACGGATTTTTACACGGAGTTAGGAAAACTGCCTCCCGAAAAAACAATTTTCGCAACGAACTCTTCGACATTATTACCGAGCCAATTTGCCAAACCGGACTTTTTACAAGGATAATGAAGTTGTATGCAGGAGAAGGAGATGTCCTTGGAACATCTCCTGTTTTTAGTGTTCAAAAAAAGACCCCGAAATCAGGGTCAATTGATGATGTGCATGATTAAAATAGTGATATTTTGATTGAACCTTATCCCCTATATTTATAAGCTAACCCTTTTAAGAAATTCCTGGCGAATTTATCCCCGCACTCTTTATAATTTCTATGACCAACTTTTCTTAAAATGGCGCTTAATTCTCCTTTGGTAATCATGACTCCTGCTTCTTCCAAGATATCAATCATATCCTCGCTTGTTAATGTCAGCGCGATTTTCATTTTCTTTAGCAGAATATTATTCATGCTTTCCTTATTCTTTACAGTAGGTGCCGGGTTTTCTGGCTGGCCGGGTTTTGGTTCTTGTTTCCCTCTTTTAAAAATGATCAAGCCATTTAAAAAGGACTCCAACATCGTATTATTACATTTTAAACCTTCATCATCCATATCATCTTCATCGTATTCATCATAGAAACCATCTTTCGGCTTTGTGAGCATCTGCATGACTTCTTCTCTTGTCACTTCAATATCCCCTAGTTTAAATATCTCTACCATATCTTTATTTTTTATATCCAGCGCATATCTTAATCGAATTAATATATCATGATTATGCATCCATAAACCTCCTGTATATTTTTCTTTTTTCACAGTACCTTCATTATTTCACAAATGGATGGGAATAAACGCAGCTGAAAATCCTGGAACCCTTTAAGGATTCCCGGATCCATCTGCCTATTATTTTCTTTTCAGTTTCGTGACTACTTCCACATGTGCAGAGTGTAGGTGGCAACACAAGGGTGCCGGTGGGTTTATTACATTCTTAAGACCTTTTTCTTTCAGAAAACAGACTTTATCAAAACAAAAGTTGCCGGCTTCAAAGGAACTTGAAACTGAATAAAATAAGTACACATGAGTTGATGTGATTCATTTTTTCTCTAACTTTTTGAGAGTTACATCATTTCACTGTCCCCGTCCCATCAACATTCTTTTCCAAAGTTATCAAGCAATGCACGCACTTCATCTGTTGATTTCGTGTTCATTAATTGATTTCTTAATTCACCAGCTCCACGGAATCCTTTGACATAAATTTTGAAAAAGCGATGAAGCCCTGTGATTGAACGTGGCAGTGCTTCCGCATATTGATCTTGAAGATCAAGCTGCAGTCTTAAAAGATCAAGGTATTCTTTACTGCTATGCTCTTTTGGCTCTTTTTCAAAAGCAAAAGGATTTTTAAAAATACCTCGCCCGATCATAACGCCATCAATACCATATTGTTCAGCAAGCTGCAGCCCAGTTTGACGGTCAGGAATGTCTCCATTGATTGTTAGTAGCGTATTTGGTGCGATACGGTCACGTAATTTTTTGATTTCCGGAATTAGCTCCCAATGCGCATCTACTTGGCTCATTTCCTTTCTTGTACGCAAATGAATAGAAAGGTTCGCAACATCCTGTTTTAAAATATGCTCTAGCCACTCCTCCCACTCATTTACATCCTTATAGCCAAGTCGTGTTTTCACGCTTACAGGCAGTCCGCCCGCTTTTGCTGCTTGAATAAGTTCTGCCGCAACGTCTGGACGCAGAATAAGGCCACTACCTTTCCCTCTCGATGCCACATTCGGTACAGGGCAGCCCATATTAATATCGATGCCTTTAAATCCTAGCTCTGCCAAGCCAATACTCATTTGACGGAAATATTCGGGATTATCCCCCCAAATATGTGCCACCATTGGCTGTTCATCTTCTGTAAAAGTCAAACGGCCACGCACACTTTTCATGCCCTCTGGATGACAATAGCTATCCGAGTTTGTAAACTCTGTGAAAAATACATCCGGTCGACCGGCTTCACTTACTACGTGACGAAAAACAACATCTGTCACATCTTCCATTGGTGCAAGTACAAAAAATGGTCGTGGTAAATCACGCCAAAAATTATCTATCATTTCAAACTCAAATCCTCTCACTATGGATACAACTTCAAACTCTCGGTCAAAAAATATAAAGCCAAATGTTCCACTTCTTTTACACTTATATCATGCTTAATAACTTATTATCAAACACAAGTACATTTGGACATTTATAATTTGTGAAAAACTATTGGTAAAAAGTTAAAGGAAATCTTAATACTAAATAATTTAACACCACAAATTCTCCATTCATTAGTTGAAAAGATTACTTGTACTTCAACTGGCGATATTCATATCAATATAAATTTGTTAATCTGTTACAAATAAAATAAGGAAAAGGCAACTCCCGTATAGGGTTAGTTGCCTTCTTTTAAAATGAGTTGAGAGACACACTCCACATGGCTCGTCTGCGGGAACATATCCACAGGCTGCATGGATTCTACTTCGTATAATGCGCTCAAATCTTGAAGGTCCTTCGCCAATGTAGACGGATTGCAAGATACGTACACAATGGTTTTTGGTTTAACTTTCAAGATTGTCTGAAGTAAGGATTGGTCACAGCCAGATCTTGGCGGGTCGACGACCAGAACGTCCGGTTTCCAGCCTTCTTTCGTCCAGCGTGGAAGGATATTCTCGGCTTTGCCTGTTTCATAGTATACATTTTTGCGATTATGTTTTTTTGCATTTTTCTTGGCGTCCTCAATCGATTCTTTAATAACGTCCATTCCTCTGACTTCCTTGGCATTTTCAGACAGCCATAGTCCTATGGTTCCAACGCCGCAATAAGCGTCAACGACCTTTTCCTTGCCGGTTAAAGCTGCTGCTTTTTTCACTTCATCATATAAGCGAACAGTTTGGACCGGGTTAAGCTGGAAGAATGTACGGGCTGAAAGCTCATATGAAAGGTCACCCAATGTTTCGTTGATGACTTTTTCGCCTGCCAGGTGAATCGTTTTTTCGCCAAAGATAAGCGACGTGTTTTGGTTGTTAATATTTTGAACGACTGATTTCACTTCAGGCAGTTGGTCACGTATTTGTTTAAGCAGCTGATCTTTTTGTGGAATTTCCTCTGCTCCTGTAACAAGGACAACCTGCACTTCGCCTGTTTCAAACCCTACCCGTGTGATGACTGTACGGATTACACCTTTTCTTTTTCTTTCGTTATAAATCGAGATGTTCAGGTTCTTCAGGATCTTTTTCACTGTACGTGTAACCTTATTTGTTGCCTTATGCTGTACAAGGCAGTTCGGGATATCGATCAGTGTATGGGAATTCAATCCATAAAGGCCAGCAATCAATTTACCATCTTTTTGTCCGACTTGGTACTGACTTTTATTGCGGTAATTCCAAGGATCTTCCATACCGATCGTTTCTTGTATATTTAATGAAGAAACCGGGAAATTCGAATGACGTTCCATTGCTTGAATGACGATATCGCGTTTTTCAACAAGCTGCTGGTTATAGCTTAAATGCTGTAACTGACAGCCACCGCATTCTGCGTAAACCGGACATGGTGCTGCAATTCGGTGCGGTGATTCTTTCCGGATGGTTTTAATTTTCGCCTCGGTGAAGTTTGGCTGTACCTTTGTGACCAATGCTACAATTTCTTCACCTGGTAAGGCTCCCGGGACGAAGACGACTTTCTTTTTGAAATATCCGACTCCCTCTCCGTTAATGCCTAGCCGTTTAATGGTCAGTGGAAGGGTTTGGTTCACTTCTAGTTTTGTATCTTGAATGTTTGTCATTTCTTTTCACTCCGTTTTTCGATGCTTCTCCACAAATAGAGGGAAGCGTAGCTTAGATATGGAGCCCATTTAACACTATAGGTTTCCATTTCTTCTTGGGTTGGCTTTTGCGGTAGGCCATATAGTATTTTCAAGGCATTTTGAATGCCAATATCGGCTTTTGGAAAAAGGTTCGGCCGTCCGAGTCCAAAAAGCAGGAAGTTTTCAGCCGTCCATCTGCCGATCCCGCGTATTTTTATTAGTGTATCCATAACCTCTTGATCGGATAGGTTAGCCATTAAATCAAGATTAAGATGGCCTTGAATGATTTGCTCGGAAAGTCCGATCACATATTCTGCTTTCCTGCCACTGAACTGAATGGCCCTTAATTGCTCAATTCTTAGTTGGGCGGTTGTTTCCGGTGTTGGATAAAACCATGCCCCATCTATCTGATAGCCGAATGTTTTTACGAATCTTTCTGTGAGCGTATGCGCAAAAGATAAGTTTAACTGCTGATGTATAATGCATTTGACGAGGCAACTGTAATAATCGAAATCCAAGACTATGGCTGTACCGCGGTGCTCTTCGAAGATTTCCCGTAAATCGGATTCCCGGAAATGCTGGGAAACCCCTTCTAATGGTTGATGCCAATGAAAAACCTTTTTTAACTGTTCGATTGCTTTAGACTTGTACGCCTCCGAATGGCCTTTAATGATAAAAGCTGGTTCTTCGATATTCCCAATTGCTTGAACCTGCAAAACGATAGGTTCTTTTTCTATATATAGCGGAACTTTTACCGTCCTGTTAGTAAAATCAACTACCTGAAGTGGGTCTAACGATAATCGTTCGAGAACTAGATCGAAATTATATGGTCCTTGGACCAGTAATTTTTCTGTCCACACAAGCGATCCATCCTTTAGCAGTTTTCCACGTATTATAGCATGTTTCCTGAAATATTACTTGAAATTGAGGAGAATGGAAAAAAGCGGGACCTGTATTTTCCCTGCAGGACCCGCCTTTTATTAATAAAGCATTCGGTTTGGCAATTGTTTTTCAATCATTAAATCATCAAGGCTCCTGAATGTGTACCCCTGTTTTTCAAGATCCGTCAAAATCGAGTCCATTGCCTCCGCATTATCTTTTGATACGGTATGCAGTAATAAAATTGCGCCGGGATGAATCTGCTTAAGCACTTCATCATGAGCGAACGCAGCACCCCTTTGTTGGTCAACGATCCAGTCTTTATAGGCGAGTGACCAGAAGAT
Organism: Peribacillus sp. NPDC060253; assembly: GCF_042727425.1. NCBI lineage: Bacteria > Bacillati > Bacillota > Bacilli > Caryophanales > Bacillaceae > Peribacillus > Peribacillus sp. NPDC060253. The sequence continues at coordinate 53,586 of NZ_JBHXAS010000014.1, read as the reverse complement.
GTGGTAATATCCCTCTTCTTTTGCGAACTCCATGGTTCTTTCATTAAATACCCCACGGGGCGGCCTTAAGTAATTCATCCCCTGTTGCCCAGTTAATTTCTCCGTAGCTTTTTTAACCCGCTCCAGCTCGGTGCGAATGACATCGTCCGTTACACTGGTCATATCAGGATGGTTCCATGAATGGTTCCCTACGATATGTCCCTCATTCGCCATACGGACAACAAGCTCTGGTGCCGTTTTTAAGTAATGACCCGTGATGAAAAAAGCTCCAGGAGCCTTATGTTTCTTCAGAACATCTAGAATTTGTGCTGTATAGCCATTTTCATAACCGTTATCAAACGTTAAATAGATAGCTTTTTTCTTCGTATCACCTTTATAAATCGCATCATATTTAGGCAGCATCTCATTGAAGTTTTTTCCAGCATCGGCTGGTGTCCCATTTTTCCCTTTATTGAAACCCCAGTTATAGGACTCCGCCCAAGCCGGGCTTGCCAAAGAGCAGATCAAGCATATGAAAGCTGATAAAATCACCATTTTTTTCATTGGAATATCCCCCATGTCCATTTTTCTTAGTGTTTGGAACATGTAGATTTATATGCATGATATTGTGAAGGTCGGATATTTGGCTTGAAGGTCGAATTCCTCTCGCTTTAGGTCGATTTATTGGCCCGAAGGTCGAATTCCTTCCGCTCATGGCCGAATGATTCCCACCTGCGTGGAATCCAACATACAAACCTGATTCACCACGCAAAAAAGGGCCTTTCCTCCGAAAAGGATTGGCCCCCCATGTTATTTTATCCTTTAAATAGCGCTTGTGCCGCCTTCCAAACAATGACGATTGCGAAAATGATAACGATTACAATTCCGACTACGTCTAGGAAAGTTTCAAGACCGGAGAAGATCGTGTTTGCTACAGGAAGTTGGATGAAAGCAAAACCGGATAACATGGCAATAAAGAATAAGAAATAGCTATTCTGCATGAAAATCCCCCCTTTCTCTTCTAATGTATGTGCGAGGGTTCCAAAAGATTGTACTTTTTTGAGGTAATTATCGCCTTTTTTTTCATATACATTAGCAAGGGGGCGAATACGATGCTGGAATGGATAATAACCATAGGTTTTATTGGTTGTCTTGGTTTAGGTGCAGGAGTGTTTGTTCATTTTGTAAAAAGTGGATTGAATTTAGAGGATTCATCAAGGATTGATCCATTGCCGGATATAGAGGATTGAGGATAAAAAAGACGCTCAACCGATTGGTGAGCGTCTTTTTCCATTCTATTATTTAAATACAGGCTCTTTGAATTGAGCAAGTTTTTCCAATGAAGATTGCTGAACATCTTTATGCAGGCTGTTTCCATGTGAATCCATGGTAACCACAGCAGTAAATCCTTCAACGTTCAGATGCCACATTGCTTCTGGAATACCAAATTCAGTGAAGTTTACACCCTCGACTGATTTAATGCAGTCTGCATAATATTGAGCAGCTCCGCCGATCGCGTTTAGATAAACGCCACCGTGTTCGCTAAGGGCTTCTAGTGTTTTTGGCCCCATTCCGCCTTTACCGATAACTGCACGGATACCAAATCGTTTCATGATATCGCCTTGGTACGGTTCTTCACGAATACTTGTTGTCGGTCCCGCAGCCTTCACATGCCATTTACCTTCTTCGTCCTTCAGCATAACTGGTCCACAGTGATAGATGATTTGTCCATCAAGGTCGATTGGTGCTGGGTTTTCAGATAAGTGCTTGTGAATTGCGTCACGGCCGGTATACATTCTACCGTTAATATGGACTACGTCCCCAACTTTCAATTCACGGATTTGTTCTTCCGTAATCGGTGCTTGCAGGGTGATTTCACGGGAAGCTTCAACGTCTGTTTCTACAGCTGCTGCCACTTCTTCCTTTGCGGCTTTTTCTGCTTCTAGAGCAAAGTCGATTTTCTCACCATCTTGATATAGCCATTCATTGATATCGCCTGTTTCTGGATTCACTTTCACTCCTAAACGACGGAAAGCCCAGCAGTTGTATGCAACGGATACGAAAAAGCTTGCCGGGATACGGTGCATGACACCGATTTTACAGCCAAGCAGCGTGGTTTCCCCGCCAAAGCCCATCGTGCCGATTCCCAATTCATTGGCTGTCTCCATGATGTAATCTTCAAGTTTACGAAGATCCTCATTCGGATTCACATCTTCATTACTGCGGAAAAGTTGAGCCTTTGCCAGATCATATCCGGATGAACGGTCCCCTCCGATACCTACTCCGATGAAGCCTGCACTGCAGCCTTGTCCTTGAGCTTGGTACACCGAGTGAAGGATACATTTACGGATCCCGTCCAAATCACGGCCCGCTTTTCCCAATCCTTCAAGTTCCATAGGAAGACTGTATTGGATATTTTTGTTTTCACAGCCGCCGCCTTTTAAGATGAGACGGACATCAATATAGTCTTTTTCCCATTGATCGAATTTCATGACAGGAAGACCTTCCCCAAGGTTATCCCCGCTATTTTCACCCGATAAAGAGTCAACGGCGTTTGGACGAAGCTTTCCGCCTTTAGTCGCTAATATGATTGCATTTCGGATTGCTTCTTTTATTTCAAGTTGGTTCACGCCAACTGGAGTTTTAATTTTGAAAGTCGGCAGACCAGTATCCTGACAAATCGGCGATACATTGTCGTCAGCCATTGTAATATTATTCGTGATCGTAGCCAAGCTCAACGCAGAACGAGTTCCTGCATTTTCACGTTGTTTTGCGCCTTTGACCGCACGACGAACATCCTTTGGAAGATTCGTTGAAGTTTCAACGATTAGACTGTACATGCTTTCTTGGAATTTTTGAATATCCAAATTTCTCTTCCCCCTCTTATTTCCCCTAGATTTAATCATTTCCCCACTTCTCTATAAAGAGCGAATGATACAACACCCGTTTTATTATACATCTAACATAATCTTTCGAAAACAAGTAATTCATTTTCTTAAAGTGAAAAGCAATCTGGCTAAAATTGATCAAGTCGGCAAGAATGGCCCCTGAGAATAAAAGTATTCCCAATCATTACCTATTACAGGTGATGATTATCTAACTAAAAAAGGATGACGCTAATTTGCTCGTCATCCCTTCATGAATATTAACCTGGAAAAAATCATACTATCGATACAGATATTATTCTTCTTCGCGCGTTTTGAATTGTTCAACCTTACCTTCCAAATCATCTAACATGCCTATTAAGCGGTCTATATCTTCCAATTCAGTATTTTCCGGTTCGATATGATCAAGAACCTCCATGAACATCGTGAGGCGTTCTTTTAAGTATGTTAATTGTTCGTTTTTACCTGTTATGGATTTTCCCATGAGGCACTCTCCTTCCGTTCTTCTTTCATCGTAACGAAATCCGCTTGAATGTGCAATGGCAGGCTAAAAATACAGTTCTCCGCCATTTGACAATATTTGTCCCCATTGTTCATAATGGGTTAGTGCATTATTACGTAAGGAGTTATAAATATGGCTATAATCAAGCAAGATCTTTTAACACCAATTACACCCAAGTATGATCCTTGGGAAGCATATATGGACGTTGAACAATATGGAAAGCTCAGTCTGACCAATGTGGAATTCACCACCACCACCCTTTGTAATATGCGTTGCGAACATTGTGCTGTCGGTTACACACTTCAGCCCAAGGACCCGGATGCCCTTCCTCTTGAATTACTGATTCAGCGCCTTGATGAGATTCCTCTGCTTCGTTCCCTCAGTATAACTGGTGGAGAACCGATGCTATCAAGAAAACAAGTGAAGAATTATGTATTGCCTTTATTGAAATATGCCCGTAGCCGTGGGGTTCGGACACAGATCAATTCCAATTTGACCCTTGATTTGGAGCGGTATGAGGAAATCATTCCATATTTGGATGTCCTACACATTTCCCATAACTGGGGAACAATCGATGAATTCATTGATATCGGCTTCGCCATGATGGACCGTAAACCGTCCCGGGAACAGCGAAAGAAATTATTTGATAAAATGATCGAAAATTCACTTGCCCTTACAAAAGCTGGTGTGCTCGTTTCCGCAGAAACGATGCTTAATAAACGTACCTTGCCGCATCTTGAGCATATCCATAGACAGATCGTCGATGAAATGGGATGTCAAAGGCATGAAATTCATCCGATGTATCCAAGTGACTTTGCATCGGCACTTGAAACGTTATCATTGGAGAATATGCGTGAAGCGATTCATCATTTGCTTGATATCCGTGATGAAAATGTATGGATGCTTTTTGGAACACTGCCATTCTATCCTTGCAATAACAACGAAAAGGATATAGAGCTGCTTAAACGCCTTTATGGTTCACATAAAGTGACCGTTCGGAATGACCCTGATGGACGCTCTCGGTTGAACGTCAATATTTTCACCGGGGAAGTCATCGTGACAGATTTCGGAGATGCACCTACTTTAGGAAACATCATTGATCGGCCATTGACCGAATCGTATGACACATGGATGAATTCAAAACTTGCCAATGAATTGAACTGCCACTGCCCGGCGGTAAAATGTCTAGGCCCGAATGTTCTTGTCAAAAATGCTTACTATCCTAAGGAAGACTTCAAGATCAGGAAGTCGATCATATGAGAAAAAACTCGCCCATCCGGCGAGTTTTTCTATTTTACCTGGGTTGCTGCGAGACTGTAAAGCTGAAGGAAACATGGTCTTGAACCGGTATCCATGCCCCTATGCCTTGTGAAGTGATGTTTTTGATCGTAATCGTTCTTTTATTACCTTTTAGGTTCAAATACACTTCGCCATATGTGACCTTCCCTTTTTCATTGACGGCGGAAGCATAACTGGATAAGTAACCGATCCTATTTGAAGCAACATTGTATACTTCATCTTTTTTGGTACCCGCTCCAATGATCGTTTCGAAAGCCAATGGCAAATGGGTCTTTTCCGTGGCTTTTAACAGCATCATTTTTTGAACATCCTCGGACTTAGGGATTTTCGCTGTCAAACCGCCGCTTACTGCCTTTTGACCTTCCTGGACGTAACGGATCCTATATGGCACTTCACCGCCGCGATTATCATAGTAATTCATGTTGATTTTTTGGTATTCCCAGTTTGGAGCCGTTTCTGATGACTCATAGTTCAAGGCCCAATGGCCAAGATAAATGGTCGCTCTGTAACCAAAAGCAAGCGGAGCCTTTGCAACTGCTGATTCATTCAACATATGAATGAGTTCTGGATTTTCAATTTTTATATCCGACGAATCAATCAATTGTTGGGCAAACTTACTCGGCTGCAGCATCGGGAGATCCTGGGTCGGGTTCGGATACGTATTCTCCTTTGCTATATTCAATACAGAAGGCGGGATATTCACCTTATTCGGTGTTGCTTTATCCCTTGGTATATCGGCTGCATAACTTACATTCGCCTGAATAAAGGCAATTAGGGCAATCATCGTAATAAGAATAATTCTTCTCATGCTGTAGCACTCCTTTTTAAGGGTTCAATCATTTTGTTTATAGATTTTGTTTTTAGTCAACATTCTATACATTTCAATACGATGTCGATTTTGTAATGTATTTGTAAAGTTCAGAATATTTACTTTTCTATACAAATCGTTTATAATAAATTTACATTATAAAAAGGAGGCGAAATCGATCGTTCATACCTATTACAACTTCAGGAGGTATGCTTATCGAACAATCCATGACACCCTTTTCAAGGATGACAGAAAACGAATTCGCCTATACTTAAATTTGATATAAAAGGATGGTGTGACACTCTAGAATATTTCTCAACTTTTACAAAAGCATGATGAAAAATTTTGGATTAACTTATGAATGGTAATTTACTAATATAGAAATGACTCTGCTAAATCTAACCTGAGCAGAGTCATTTTTATTTATATAAAAAAACCTTCCGAGTCGGAAGGTCTGGAAATCTTATAATAAGTAAAAACCAATCCCCATAATGAAGTAAGCAGCTAATAGTGTAAGGCCTTCAAACCAGTTCGTTTCCCCGTCATTGGATATCATGATCATCAGAAAGACAGCTGAAACCATTGAAATCAGCTCTGGCCATGTAAAAATAAGCGGCATATGTGTCGGATACATTAACGAAACCAGTACGAGGACAGGTGCTACGAACATCGCTACTTGAAGTGTGGAACCAACTGCAATCTCAACAGCTACATCCATTTTATTTTTATAGGCCATTATGACAGCGGAAGCATGCTCGGCCGCGTTACCTACAATCGCTACGATTATGACACCGATGAATAACTCCGTCCACCCGAAGGTTTCCCCCACTTCATTGAACGTATGGACAAGTTTTTCCGATACGTACGCAACAGCCAGAGTAGCAACAGCAAGTATTGTTATCGCCTTTTTCTTGTTCCATTCCGGTTCTTCCTTTTCATGCTCCTCTATTTTCTCCGTATGCTGATATACCCCGCGGTGAGTAACCAATTTAAAGAACAATGCAGCAAGATATAATAAGATTAAAATAATGGAAATTCCGACACTCAACGACATCGTGCTTGATGCACTCATCTTTTGTGTGAACACTTCCGGTATAACGAAGGCTACAATAACAGCAAAGATTAACAGACCGGCATTATGTCTGGCATCGAATACATTAAATTTCTGCCGTTTGTATTTGGTCCCGCCAATAAAGAAGGAAAGTCCTGCCACCAATAATAAGTTTCCTAAAACCGAACCAGTCAAAGATGCCAATACGACACCCACCAGCCCCGCTTTCAATGAAAAGATAGATATGATCAATTCGACTGCATTACCAAAGGTTGCATTCAAAAGCCCGCCAATCCTTGGTCCCATAACAATCGCTAAACTTTCCGTCGCTCGGCCCATGAAGCCCGCTAGCGCAATGATTGTTAAGCAATATACGATGAACATGATTACGCTTGGCCAATGCAATAAAGAACCAATGACAGATATAGGGACACCTAATACGATAAGTCCCAAAAATATTTTATTCACGAAACTTCTCCTCACAATCTTTTATGTTCTTTTATGTAACAAAAACTTCGTGCTTTAACAAAGGTACATTTTATCATTGCTTCTCATCTTGTCAATATTTACCCAAATTTCTATTGCTTAATCCTCTTCCAAGGATGTAACATCAACAAGGTAAACAATTCTTAGGAGACATGGATTTATGAATCAAAAATTGCTTATAAGTGTTTTAATCTTTATGGTCGGCATATCAGGTTTTTCTCAAGGAATGCTATTACCCATCATTGCCATCATTTTTGAAAATGACGGGATCAGTTCTTCCTTAAACGGCTTTCATGCTGCGTCACTTTATATCGGAATTCTGTTGATTTCTCCTTTTATGGAAGCACCACTCCGTAAATATGGATATAAGCCTTTGATATTATTTGGCGGAATGACAGTCATCCTTTCACTTGCCTTGTTTCCTGTATGGAAATCATTCTGGTTTTGGTTCGTGCTTCGTTTCTTCATTGGCATCGGGGATCATACGCTTCACTTTGCTACTCAGACATGGATCACCGCTATTTCACCTAAAGCAAAGCACGGAAGGAATCTTGCCATTTATGGCCTTTTTTTCAGTCTTGGCTTTATGGTTGGCCCGCTGATGACGAAGCTTCTCGAAATCAATCAGTCATTGCCCTTCATCATCACATCCATACTTAGCCTGATCACTTGGTTAACTGTGTTCCTAATTAGAAATGAGCTTCCTGAACAGGATGAATCTGAAAACACATCATTCCTTGGCACACTCAAAAGGTTTACGAAAGTGAGCCGCATAGCTTGGGTCGCTTTTTTACTTCCGTTCACCTTTGGCGTGCTCGAAGCATCATTGAACAGCAATTTTCCAGTATTCGCCTTGCGATCAGGAATCGACTTAACTGCAGTATCCATTATCATCCCAGCATTTTCAGCTGGTACTCTGCTTACACAGATTCCTCTAGGAATGGTCAGTGACCGCTTGGGCAGGAGAAAAACCTTGCTGATTATCCTTTTTTTAGGATTTATCATATTTACACTTGCAGGAATTTATTCCCTCTCAGTACTTGGCCTTTTCATTTGCTTTATGCTTGGCGGAATGATGCTGGGTTCGACTTTCTCGCTAGGAATCAGTTATATGGCAGATCTTTTGCCTAGAAATCTTTTACCTGCAGGAAATTTGTTATGCAGTATCTTCTTTAGTCTCGGAAGCATCGGCGGACCATTTTTGGGTGGCTTGGTCATTGAACATATACAAGGGGGGAATTTTTTCTATATGATCAGCATCATGCTTTTCCTTGTCTTCATTTCATTAGCCCGGTTTAAGGAAAAAATGCCTGCAACAGATATGTAGTATAGTTTATTATCTGAACAACCCCATTTATTATTCAATTTGTTGGAGTTTATCAATAGTGCCTTTATATTGAAATAAATGGCACTTTATATTTTTTCCTAGATTAGAATCATTCTTCTTTATTTTTGAATAGGATATGTGGTAATATAATATTAGCAAAAAGGAAATCACGTATATAAACCTCTGAAATCATTGCTGTCATCGCAATTACGATGGCAGCTTTCATATTTTATCCAGAGATTTGACGTTGATTATCTTTCTCAATTATACGAAGCGCAAATGATAATCTATATCAATTACACAAAAATAGAGAAGAATGTGGGAGGGAATCTTATGACTACAGATACTAAACATTTAACCCAACCGGCTACGTGCAAAACCTCTTGGTTGGAAAAAGTAAAACCTCATTTAGAACTTATTGCTGCATTATTCAGCGGTTTATTAATAGTGTTCGGCTGGGCTCTTTCAAAGACCGGAATGGAGTCCACCTCCATCGTCATATACTTGGCCTCTTTCCTGATTGGCGGATATGCCAAGGCAAAAGAAGGCATAGAAGATACGATTGCTGACCGGGAATTGAATGTTGAGATGCTAATGATTTTCGCAGCCATTGGTTCTGCGATCATTGGATACTGGACAGAAGGTGCCATATTGATTTTCATCTTCGCTTTAAGCGGTGCACTTGAAACGTATACGATGAATAAAAGCCATAAAGAAATTTCGGCGCTTATGGACTTACAGCCTGAAGAAGCCCTACGCATCACTAACGGATATGAAGAAACCGTATCCGTTTCCCAGCTGCATATCGGGGACCTGATTTTAGTGAAACCAGGTGAAAGAGTACCTTCAGACGGAAAAATCACAGACGGACGCACCAATATCGATGAAGCGGCCATAACTGGTGAATCCATTCCTGTCAGTAAATCACTGGATGATGAAGTCTTTGCCGGAACGGTTAATCTTCGTGGAACGATTACCGTGGAAATCACCAAACCAGCAAGTGAAACGTTATTTCAAAAAATAATCACTCTCGTTCAATCCGCTCAAAGCGAAAAGTCCCCTTCTCAGCTGTTCATTGAACGGTTTGAAGGGACTTATGTAAAAGTCGTATTGACAGTTGTCGGCTTGATGATGTTCGTACCCCATTTCGTATTGGGCTGGAGCTGGACAGAAACATTCTACAGAGCGATGATCCTGCTCGTTGTTGCTTCTCCTTGTGCCCTTGTGGCCTCTATTATGCCAGCTACACTATCAGCCATTTCAAATGGTGCACGTCATGGGATTTTATTTAAAGGCGGTATCCATCTCGAGAATCTAGGTAACCTGCAGGCAATTGCCTTAGATAAAACAGGCACATTGACAAAAGGTAAACCAGAAGTGACGGATGTTATCATCCGCGAAGATTTAAACGAAGAAGATTTCTTATTTCATATTGCATCCATTGAAAATTATTCAAACCACCCTTTGGCAACATCGATCGTACGTTATGCTAAAACGAAATTGGAAAAGGACATCATGAAACCGGATAACATGGAAGATATCTCAGGTCATGGGGTTCAAGCTTATTTTAATGGTGTACTTTGGCAAGTAGGTAAAGCTGATTTCGTCGGTCGTAATGAAGCCGAACGATTCCAAAATGGCGTTGCGCTGACATTGGCAGAACAAGGAAAGACGATCGTTTATGCAAAAGATGATAAAGGGATTGCCGGTATACTCACTTTGAAAGATGTTGTACGTGAAGAAACGATTGCTGCCATCGAAGCTTTGAAAAATGAGGGCATCCATACTGTCATGCTGACAGGCGATGGTGAAAAAACGGCTAAAGCGATTGCGGCGGAGAGCCATATTGATGAATTTATTGCCGAATGCCTACCTGAAACGAAAGTGAATGAAGTGAAAAAAATGAAAGAGCACTTCGGCACTGTAGCAATGGTTGGGGATGGCATTAATGATGCACCTGCTCTGGCAACTGCTTCTGTCGGAATCGCAATGGGTGAAGGTACGGATGTTGCCTTGGAGACAGCGGATGTTGTTTTGATGAAGAATGACCTGCCTCGTATCGCGGAAGCCGTTAAATTATCCAAGAAAATGAATCGAATCATTAAACAAAATGTCATTTTCTCAATTTCTGTCATCATGATCCTGATAGCATCCAACTTCCTTCAATTCTTAGACCTGCCATATGGCGTCATTGGCCACGAAGGAAGCACAATACTGGTTATACTGAACAGCTTAAGACTTTTGAGAAATTAAAAATGGAAAAGGAGCCCTTAGGGCTCCCTTTTTTTATGGCACTTTCATTTAGTGATATCCGTTTTTACCGTTTGCTGAACCTGATGTTTTATGGTTCGAACCTTTTTTTCCTTTTTGCTTTGTGCTGCCATCCTTTTTACTCATGAAAGAACTCCTCCTCTATAAAAGTTGTCTTTTCAGAAATAGTATCTGCAGCAGGATCATACGCTATTACGGGAACTCCAGGAAGCTCATTCACATTCTGGATTTTCCTTTTCACTTAAAAGGGCATTTATTTCCCCGCCCAATATAATGATGAGTCCCGATAAATAAAACCAAACCATTAATATGATTATCCCTCCAAGGCTTCCATATGTCGCGGAATAATTAGCAAATCTCTCCACATAAAATGAAAACAAAAAGGAAACGAGGCACCATCCTGTAGTTGCAAAGACAGAACCAGGCAGCACGGTTAGGCATTTCAGTTTTTTGTTGGGCGCTATCCAATAAAGAATCGTGAACACAATTAAAAATACAAGCGAACTAATCACCCAGCGCAGTCTATTCCAAATCGTTAGAAACTCATCGGATTGTCCAATTTCGGCAAATAGGAATATTCCAATCTGTTTTCCGAATACCGGAAGCAATAAAACGACAATAAAAACAAAAATCATCGCTAAAGTGAGAAGAATCGACATTCCCCGGGAAATAAAGAAAGTTCGACTTTCTTTTACACTATATGCATGGTTAAAAGCTTTAATGATTGCATTCATTCCATTCGATGCAGACCAAATCGTTCCTATGACACCAATTGACAATAAAGTACCATTCGCCTCCATCACTTCCGATAGGTTAGCCTCAATGATTTTCATCGAATCTTCAGGTGCATATGTACGGACAGTATTTAATATATCTTCTTGGGAAAATGGCAGATAGGCCAATAAAGTGAACAAAAAAATTAGTAACGGAAACAGCGAAAGTAAGAAGAAATAGGCCAGCTGTGCAGCTAGTCCCGACACATCATCCATCTGTAACCGTTTTATGAAAGTTTTGAAGAATGAGCCTTTCAGCCATTCTTTTTTATTGGCCATACCTCCACCCCATTTTCTAATTTAAGGAAACACGTTCTTTCTGATCATCACTTGAAGACGATTCTTCCTGACCCTCTGAAGCAAAGACTTCCTTCGTCTCCATCACCACTTGCGCAACTTGCGATGGAATATCTTTCATCTCCTCTACCTTTTGGGAAATGAAGGATACATCATCGGTAATTTTTTCAACAGTGGAACGGACTTTTGATGATGTTTCACGTACTTGTGAAAGTACCCTATTGGGATTCTTTACGAATTCCTTCATATTACTCATGCAACCTTTGCTGTTTTCCAATAAAGACTCACGCGTGTTCTTATCAAAAAGGCTTACCGCGGCCCCTGCTAACGCCCCTAATAAAACTGCTTGCATAAATTTACTTTTCTTGGCACAATTATATTCTTCTCGAATGTTGCTCATATATTCTCCTCCTCTTCATATATTGGTTGATGGATAATGGTAGCTATCTCCATTATACAATGGATTAAAAAGTTTTTTCCTATCTTTTCCCACTCTCTCTCACTTTAAAACGTGGAGACACCCTTGTGAATTGGAGCTCATGCTTCGTTTTCTACTTGAATATTCATTGACTTCTAGGGGTAATCATGCAAAGATGAAAATAATTTAGGAACGTATGAAAGGATGAGTGAAATGGATTTAACACAAAACACTGCCGAAAGTGTCGAGTTTATGGTTGAAGCAATTAAGGATAAGTTAAAAGTGATGAACTTCGGTGCAATCAAATCCACCCATTTTGATATCGAAATGTACGAAGAACTGCATGATATTTATAAAATGGTGATGAAAAAAACGAATTTCAGTGTCCGTGAAATGGAAGCTATCGCTGAAGAACTTGGAAGACTCCGTAATAAGTAACATTCAGGTCCTCACATATTGGTGAGGATTTTTTCATTTTTTTATAAAATCTGCTACATTTGTTATATAGATTATTGTTGAAAAACAGAAGGGAGTTGTTCGCATGGTGGAAAGAAGAAAACCTATCAGTATCGCAGAAGCAGTGGAAAAAGTGATGAAACATCAACTAAAAGGACATGTGGAGCTGATTCCTCTTGACGAAAGCCAAGATCGTTTTTTGGCTCAGGATATAACAGCTACAAATGATGTTCCGCATTTTAACCGATCGCCATATGATGGATTTGCCCTAAGATCCAATGATACCGTTGAAGGGTCCTTAAATAATCCACTAGAGTTCGAAGTGGTTGAAGAGCTTGCCGCGGGTATGGTATCAACTATTCCCGTACAACAAAACCAAGTAGCAAGAATCATGACTGGCGCTCAGATGCCAGCTGAATGTGATGCCGTAATTATGCTCGAGCTCACAAAGGAGTTTGAAAAGGACGGAAGAAAATACATATCGTTTAAACGGTCCCTTAAGGAAGGGGAAAACGTTTCTTTTCAAGGTGAGGACGCAAAGAAAGGAGATATTCTCGTAAAAAAAGGCTCGGCGATCAATCCAGGGATCATCGGCTTGCTGGCAACATTCGGTTATGCTGAAGTGCCAGTTGCCACAAAGCCTGTCATCGGATTATTCGCTACGGGTTCGGAACTTCTTGATGTTAATGAACCATTGCAGCCCGGGAAGATCCGCAACAGCAATTCGCATGCCATCTCCGCCCAAATTCGAAGGGCTGGAGGAGAAGTCCGTTATTATGGAAAGCTTAAGGACGAATTTGAATTAAGCTACGAGGCCATTTCAACTGCCTTGGAGGAAGTCGATCTGCTCATTACAACAGGCGGCGTTTCCGTCGGTGATTTTGACCTCCTCCCTGATATTTATAAAAAACTTGGAGCCGATGTCTTATTCAATAAAGTGGCCATGCGACCGGGAAGCGTGACGACTGTAGCGGTATATAATAATAAATTTTTATTCGGTTTATCCGGTAATCCATCCGCCAGCTATGTCGGCTTTGAACTATTTGTAAGACCGATGATCCGAACTATGCTGTTTTCTGAAAAGCCCCATTTACGAAAAGAGAGGGCACAATTGGCAGAGGACTTCTTAAAGCCCAATCCATTCACACGTTTGCTGCGGACCCGGTTATTTTACGAATCTGGCCAGTTGAAGGTAATTCCTAGCGGTGTGGATAAATCCAATATTACAACAAGCTTGGCAGGTGCCAATTCACTAACCGTCTTACCTGGGGGGACCCGTGGTTTTCAAACGGGAGATATCGTGGACATCCTGCTACTTGATGACCAAGAAGGATGCAAATGGTCTTGGTGAAGAAGCCCTTTATTTTTCAGGTGGTTGGCTATCAAAATAGAGGAAAAACGACATTCATAACGAATATGATCGAAAAGCTTCGCGCAGTAAAAGTAGAGACAGCCGTTTTAAAGCACCATGGACATGGCGGAAAACCAGATATCATAGGTATGAAGGATTCCCAAAAACACTTTCAGGCTGGGGCTGCCGCTTCACTTGTTGAAGGAGATGGAACAATAGAGTTGCTCGGCAATTTCAAGACTGGAGCCCCTATTACTGAGCTCATTCAATTATTGGGTCTTTTTTCTCCCGATGTGATTTTAGTAGAAGGCTATAAGCAAGAGGATTTTCCTAAGGTCATTCTAATCAAAGAAGAAAGTGACCTCCTCTTATTGGAACGGCTTACGAATGTCAAAGCAGCGGTGGCTTGGCCAGAATGCCTGGAACGAACCAGAAATCATGCCTTAGTACCCGTCTTTCCTTTGAATTCTGATCAATTCTTTTCATGGCTTTTAGAACAAATATGAAGGAGGACACAATGTTCATTCAATTTCCCTTAGAAAAACGACGCAAGATGATCGAACGTATCCAAGAGTATGTGTATCAGGAACACGGAAAGGAAATCGGTGAAATCGCTGCTGAAAATCACTTGCAGTTCATTTTCGAAAACATAGCTCCCTTTATTTATAACGAAGGTATCAAAGATGCTAAAAAAGTCATTGAGGACAGATTAGGAAATATTGAAGAAGATTTGTATTCATTGGAACGACCGATTGATTAAGACAAAAAACAGCATCATACTTGATGCTGTTTTTTTCCATTCATTGTTCGGTCAGAATAAGCGGACCGTTCTTTGTTATGGCAATCGTGTGCTCATATTGGGCCGAGTATTTCCCGTCTGCTGTGGAAGCCGTCCATCCATTTGCATCCCTACTGGCTTTATATGTTCCTACGTTGACCATGGGTTCGATTGTGAATACCATGCCCTCTTTAAGACGTGGACCTTTATTCGGCAGCCCATAATGCGGAACCTGCGGCTCTTCATGAATGACATTACCTATGCCGTGTCCGATGAAATCACGAACGACCGAGAAGCCTTCCGCTTCGACATATGTTTGAATGGCATGACCAATATCACCAATCCGCTTGCCTTCCACACACACTTCAATCGCCTTATATAAAGATTCCTTCGTCACATGCACTAAATGTTCCGTTTCCTTTGAAACCTTACCGACCGTATACGTCCAGGCCGAGTCGGCTAGAGCCCCGTTGTTATTGACGACCATATCAATCGTTACGATATCTCCATTTTTCAAAGGTGTTTTTCGAGGGAAACCATGGCAGATTTCTTCGTTTATGCTTGCACATGTCGCATATTCATACCCTTTGTACCCTTTTTGTTCCGGCTTTGCCCCATGTTTTTTTAAGAATCCTTCGACAAATTCTTCTATTTCCCATGTTGTCACACCGGGAACAATCATTTTCGCAATCTCCCTATGACAAGCTGCCAAAATTTTACCTGATTCATGCATCGCTTGAATTTCACGTGCAGATTTTAATACAATCAATCGTGACACTTCCTTTTTTATTCGTCTCTCCTTTTATTTTACTGCAAAGCAGGAAGTATATGAATCCTTTACATCTTATAAAATAAAAAATCCCGGCATCTGCCGGGATTCTTTATTATTTCAATAAGTTAAGCGATTCCCGAGTAAATGCCGGTAAATCTTCTGGTGTCCTGCTTGTTACAAGTTGATTGCCGCAAACTACAACCTCTTTGTCCAAATATGTGGCACCCGCATACTCCATGTCCACTTTAATGGATGTATATCCTGTTGCATGACGTCCTTCAAGTGTTTTTGCCGTAATCAGTAACTGTGGCCCATGACAGATCGCGAATACAGGTTTTCTATCATCCATGAATGACTTCGCGAACGTTACGAAGCGTTCGTCTGCACGTAATTGGTCAGGCGAGAAACCGCCGGGGATGAATAATGCATCGAAATCCTCTGGCTTCACTGAATCGATGCTTTCATCAATCTTGACTTCCACTTCCCCTTGTTTCCCTTTAACCGTTTTCCCTTTTTCCATTTCAATCGTCGTTACCGTATGTCCGGCTTCTTCAAATGCCTTTGCCGGTTCACTGTACTCCGAGTCCTCAAACATATTCGTTACTACACATGCGATTTTTTTACTCATAAAAAATTCATCTCCTCAATTTTAGATCGAATGAACTTACTTTGTACTCTAGTTATGTTCCCTTCTGCACACTAAATAAAACACAGAAATCATAATGCTCCCATATAATCCTCTTCGTTTACGCGATAAATCCCACTTCTATTCCCAATCATGGATATCTTCCTGGATTAGATCAAAAAAAGATAAGGGGCCGCTTACCTCTTATCTTTTCCATGATATCAATGTTTAGGATACTGCCCTACAACGTGTATGGTATTGATGACTCTCTTGTTGATCCATCTCCGGTTTTCTTCCGTATTTAAACTTTCAAACACCCGCTTACGCCCTTCTTCCGTGGTTACATAGTAATTAGGCAGGTTATTCAAAGATAATGTGATGATGTCGTTTTTACATTTGCTGCACGAACAAAAAGTTTGGTATTCTACACCTGACATGAGAACCTGAACCCATGTCACAACGATTTCTTCCATCACATTTGTATATTCTCTTTGCATATAGGCTCCTTCAAAAACCAAAAACCTGTCCCTTCCAGACAGGTTTTCACTCATTTATTGCTGTCCGTGGAACAATCAGGATTTCAACTCTCCGGTTTTTCGCTCTTCCTTTTTTCGTATCATTAGAAGCAACCGGCTTGAATTCCCCATGCCCCTTAGCGCTGAACATTTCAGGATCCAACTCTTTATTTTCGAGGAGAAGTTTCATGAAATTCACGGATCGCATCACGCTCAGATCCCAATTGGATTCGTACTGGTGAGTCTTAATAGGAACATTATCTGTATGTCCGCTTACAATAATGTTTCGGGGTAAGTCCATAACCAGTAAAGATGAAATTTCCTTAGCGATCTTTTTGTTTTCACTTCTAACTTCCGCAATACCTGATTCAAACAGCACATTTTCCCGAATTGAAATCAACATACCTTCATCCGTTAGGTTCGTCCCCAATTTATCCGTTAAATCATTCTTTTTGATATAGGCATTTACACGCTCCTGAACTTCTGCAAGCTCTTCTTCCTCGTTTTTCCCTAACTTCTTGAGATCTTCTGCCCCTGCCTTTTGTTCTGGTGATGTCGGCTCATTGCTGGGGGAATCACTTGGGAAATCCATAAATCCCGTTCCGCTCGTAAAAACCTGGTTAAATACATTCGACAACTGTTGGAACCTGACTGCATCAACCGAACTTGAAGCGAATAAGACGATGAAAAGTGCAAGAAGCAAGGTTAAGATATCTGCATAGGGAACCAGCCATGATTCATCAATATGCTCTTCATGCCTTTGTTTCTTTTTCCGCCTAGCCATCTTCTCTCACATCGCCTTCTAACCACTTTTTGCGATCTCCAGCAGGCAAATAAGAGGTTAGTTTCTGTTCAATCGTTCTTGGTGCTTCCCCTTCAATGATCGATAAAATCCCTTCTATCATCATTTCTTTGATCCGGACTTCCTGCTGCGATTTCCGTTTTAGCTTATTAGCAAATGGATGCCATAACACATAGCCGGTGTAAATCCCCATCAAGGTTGCAACGAACGCGGCAGAAATGGCATGTCCCAATGCCTCCGTGTCAGCCATATTGCCCAATGCAGCGATCAACCCGATGACCGCACCCAATACTCCAAGTGTCGGTGCATATGTTCCAGCTTGACTGAATATCGCTGCCGCGCTTAAATGGCGTTCTTCCATCGCGTCTATTTCCTCTGCTAAAATATCACGAATATAATCTGCACTCTGACCTTCGACAGCAAGATTCAAGCCATTTTTCAAAAAGGTATTATCCACTTGATCGGAAATGCTTTCCAATGCCAGTAAGCCTTCTTTCCTGGCAATGACCGCCCATTCCGAAAAAGTTTTTATTAATTCTTCAGGCTTTGTCAATTTTTGTTCCAAGAATAAAATCTTGAATATTTTTGGCAGTCTTTTTAATTCTGACAAAGGGAAAGCCGTTACGACAGCAGCTATCGTCCCTACAATAATGATCAAAATAGCCGCCGGGTTAATCAACGCCGTAACACTAACGCCTTTCAACACCATTCCGACCAAGATGGCCACAATGCCAAGAACTACGCCCAAAACTGATGTTATATCCATAGTACTCACCCATTCATTTAAAGTCTCGTCTTCTCCTTATATCGGATGAAGTTTGGAAAAAATGAGGATTTTTTTACTATTCCATTCTAAATTTCATTAAACGATCACAAAATCTACCTGCTTTACTCCTTGCAAAGATTCGATTCAACAGTATTTTTCAACAAGTCGGATAAAATTTTCTTCGTGAATCGATTTTCAAGTCATTCCGTGAGTGACTTGCGGCATAGCGCCTGAAATTTATTCTTTTACTCGTGAATTTAACGCTTTTACTCGTGAGTTTCAGTGTTTTACTCGTGAATTCAACGCTTTTACTCGTGAATTTTGCCGTTTTACTCGTGAGTTTCAGTGTTTTACTCGTGAATTTCAATCAGCTTTTGATGTTTATTTATTTGTTGTGATTTTTTCCATATTGAAACAAGGACAAAGCATGTCAGCTTTGTCCTTGTTCTTGTTTTCCCTGACTTCTTCCATCCAGCCATTTGATGATGGGGGATAGAAAAAATAAAATGAATAATATCCTGAATAAATGAAAGCTTGTGACTACGGATAAATCTACATGAACAGACATGGCTGTGACTGCCATTTCCGCCACGCCGCCTGGCGCCATGCTCAAAAACAGTTCGTTTGCCTGTAAAGATAAGAGCGGCGCAAATTGTATCGACAGATAATAGCAAAATCCGATTAACAGGACATTACTGACGAATACCGCTCCGAACATCTTTCTGAAAAGTCGGGGGTTATCAATCTTCAGTGTGTAGCCTAAATGAGCGCCAATCAATAGTTGTGACAAGTTCAACCAAAAGTCAGGAATTTGCGGAGCACCCGGACCTCCTAAATTAAATAGAGCAGCCGCCATGAGGGGCCCTAGTAAAAAAGGCAGCGGGAAGTTCACCTTCTTTGTGATGAAGATGAATAATAGCAAGATTGCCAACATCATGAGGGCTAATTTCGCATCATACTCAAATAAGAAAAATGGCCGCTCCGATATGGCTGCAACTGCACCAGATTCGGCTGACATGACATGTGTCACGAGCCAAGGAACAATGGATATTACCAGGATGACCCGAAGTGTTTGCATGAAACCTACAACCGTTTCATCACTATCCTTCATTTCCTCACTTAAAACCACCATCTGGGAAAGGCCTCCCGGAAAACTGCCAAGCATGGAAGTGCTGAAAGATAGATTCATTCTTTTCCCAACGAACCAGCCCGTCAACACCGTAAATAAAATGATTGCGATAGTCGTAAAAAGCATAACCGGTAAATATTCAATCATCTCATGTAACGATTGTTTGGTGAATGAACTGCCCAGTTGTAAACCAAGGATGACCAATCCGGTGCTTCTAAAGGTTTTAGACCAAAACATATACTTCCCTAATTTCACTTTCGCAATCATCACCACAAATAATGGTCCGAGCATCCATGGTAAGTATATTCCAAGGCAATCAAACGCATATCCGCCTAAGAAAGCTAGAATAGCTGTAAACATGACTCTAAAACTCTTACTCTCACTTAAATATGTACTCACCACAAATTACCTTCTTTAACTATGTGAATTAATCATCTATATCTTAACATAAAATAAGGGCTTTTAACGGCCGGCTTTCAGCAAGGAATTGTATCCAAGCTCGCGCCTACACATATGAGGGGCCAATATTTTGTCGCAGCAAGCTTACGTTTTACTAAAGGCAATATGTTGCCCCGATGTCAGGATGGCTTGGTTACAATTGGACATTTGCCGTTCTTGGCACCTTTGCCATCGCCAGCGCATTTTAATATTTCATCATGTTTTCCCTATATAAATGAGACTAATGTGAAGCTTCCACTATTTACTAGATTTCCCACCCCCACAAATTCATGATAAAAGGTAGAATGATTATATAGGGGTCAAACTCTTATGGAGGGGTGACTAAATGTTATCAAATACAGAAATAGGCATTGATTTAGGAACTGCAAATACACTAGTTTACAGTAAAAATAAAGGAATCGTATTTAATGAGCCATCGGTGGTGGCCATTGATATAGAGACTAATAAAGTATTGGCAGTCGGTGTGGATGCAAAAAACATGATTGGAAAAACACCTGCAAATATCGTTGCAATCCGTCCACTTAAGGACGGTGTCATTGCGGATTTTGATGTAACCGCGCAAATGCTTCGGGAAATCATGAAAAAAGCAAGTAAGGACCTAGGCTTATCGATCCGAAAGCCTAGTGTCGTGGTCTGTACGCCATCAGGTTCCACATCAGTGGAGAGGAGGGCCATTCAGGATGCAGTCAAAAGCTGCGGAGCCAAACAGGTCCACCTCATTGAGGAACCGGTAGCGGCAGCAATCGGCGCTGGCCTGCCTGTCGAAGAGCCCATTGCTAATGTGATCGTCGATATTGGCGGCGGCACGACTGAGGTGGCAATCATCTCATACGGCGGTGTCGTTTCTTGCAATTCAATCAGAATTGGCGGAGATCAATTGGATGAAGATATCAGCCAATATGTCAGAAAAAAACATAATGTGTTGATCGGTGAAAGAACAGCTGAGGAAATAAAAAAAGAAATCGGCTATGCACTCGTTGAACATTCCGTAATCACCATGGAAGTCAGGGGCCGTGATCTTGTAACGGGTCTTCCAAAGCCGATTACAATTTCATCCTCTGATGTTCAGGAAGCCATCCAGGAATCGCTTCTTCATATATTAGAAGCAATCAGGGCCACTTTGGAAGATTGTCCACCTGAATTAAGCGGGGACATCGTCGATCAAGGCGTCATCTTATCCGGAGGGGGCGCACTTCTCAACGGAATCCAAGAATGGCTGACGAATGAAATTGTCGTACCAGTCCGACTTGCAGATAATCCGCTTGAATCAGTGGCCATCGGAACCGGCCTTTCACTTGAAGTCATTCACAAATTACAAAAAGCCGTATACTAAAAAGATGAAGGAATCCCTACTCGGGATTCCTTTTTTTCTCGGGCAAAAGTTCATATGATTCTCCGCTATATAGAGATATATAACTTCCCTGATATATTTTAATTGATTTGAGTAGAGAATAAGGAAGAGGTTTTTTTACATTCAACAGTATGCATTGCATTTGGAGAAGGATTAACTTATCAGGTCTTAACACATGCAATGTTACATAAAGTGTGATATAATATAATTATGTTACATTGGTAAGAGGAGAAGATCTATGGAATATGTAGAAGCCTTTAAGGACATCAATCAAATCAGCAAAATGAAGACTTACTTACGAGCTCACTCCAGTCGGGATTATTTATTGTTTGTAATCGGCATCAATACCGGTATGAAGATAAATGAAATGCTGGAAATCACCGTCGCCGACGTTCTCGATGAATCGGGAAAAATCAAGGAGTTTTATGAGCAACGGATGGAAAATGACGAGGTCAACCAAATTTATTTGAACCTGAAAGTTCGTACTGCCTTACAAGAATACCTTAAAGGCTCGAAGGTTATCGAAGGTCAATTTTTATTTCTTTCCCCTAAGACAAAAAAGCCGATCACACGCCAACAGGCGCACCGAATCATCCATGATGCTGTGGAAGGTGCTGGCCTGACAGGTAAATTCGGAGCAAGTTCGATGCGCAAAACTTTTGGCTACCATGCCTATAAACAAGGAGTGTCACTAGCTTTGATACAGAAGCATTACCATCATTCAAGTCCATCGGAGACACTAAAATACATCGGCATATCAAAGGAAAAGAAATTCAATACGAATATTGACGTTAACTTATGAACATTCTGCTATCTTCAATAAACTCTAACCAAATTTTAAGGAGGAATTCCAGTGAAAATTAGAGAAAGTGAACTTCCTGGTATTGGCCAAAAGTTCGAAATCATAACGAGAAATGATGAAAAGTTAGTGATCGTCATTCACGATGACGGCCGTCGGGAATTGTACCATTTTGATAATGAACATGAAGATGTCATTTCCAGCATCACCCTTAATGACCAGGAATCGCGGCAACTGGCTTCCATAATAGGCGGCATGGTTTATAAACCACAAGCACTTGAAACGATTGAAATGTCATTGGGCGACTTAGTGATTGAATGGTTTAAAGTGGAACCAGGTTCTAAAGCCATCAATCAGACAATCGGTTCGATCGATATCCGGAGCAATTATAACGTAACCGTGATAGCCCATTCGAAAAAAGGAAAAAAACAACTGAGCAACCCTGGTCCTGAGTCCATCATCGAAACAGGCGATACACTCGTGATATCCGGTGAAAGAAAAGATATCCGTAACCTGACTAGAGAATTATTGACCGACGAAAGGAGTGATTAAGCTCATATGGACCATTTAGTCTTTGAAGTGGGTACTGCCCTACTTCTAGTAGCGTTCGCTGCTCTCTTTGCAGGTAAATTTAAAATATCTAATGTTCCAGTATTAATTATCATCGGGATGCTCGTTGGCCCCCATGCCCCAACCTTCGGGGTCATTGACCTCCGTTTCATTGAAAGTGAAGAAATCATCGCTTTCCTCGGCCGTGTCGGTATCTTATTCCTTCTGTTCTACTTAGGCCTTGAATTTTCCGTTAAAAAACTAATGAAGTCCGGAAAAAATATCGTGACAGGCGGAACGTATTACATTGTAATCAACGCCGGTTTGGCATTGCTTTACGGTTTCCTTCTCGGTCTTCCTTTAAAGGAAGTACTGATCTTAACGGGGATTATCAGCTTTTCTTCAAGTGCCATTGTGGCGAAGGTACTTGTTGACCTTAAAAGGACCGGTAACAATGAAACGGAGCTAATTCTTGGTATCATCATGTTTGAAGATATCTTCCTCGCTGTGTATTTATCAGTCGTATCAGGATTGGTATTAAGCTCTTCCGGTTCCGTTTGGGGAACGTTACTTTCAACTTTTATCGCGATCGGATATATGCTTGTGTTTTTTGTTATCGCCCGAAAAGCATCTGGGTTCCTAAACAAATTATTCAATATAACCTCCGATGAAATATTTATTATTGTCGTGTTCGCTTTACTGTTCTTCATCGCAGGTTTCTCGGAAACCATTCACGTAGCGGAAGCCATTGGTGCATTACTGCTCGGCCTTGTCTTTTCTGAAACGGAACATAGCGATAGAATCGAGAAGCTTGTCATTCCATTTAGAGACTTCTTCGGAGCCATATTCTTCTTCAGCTTTGGCTTGAGTATCGATCCGACGACCCTTGGTGGAGCTGTCTGGATGGTTCTGGGAGCCGTCATCATCACTATAATCGGTAACTTTGTGGCTGGAATGATTGCAGGACGCAAATCCGGCTTATCTCACAGGGCCTCCGCAAACATCGGATTGACGATTGTTTCACGTGGTGAATTCTCCATCATTTTAGCCAACCTAGGCATTGCTGGCGGTTTAATGCCTATACTAACCCCGTTTGCGGCACTTTATGTTTTAACCTTAGCGATTCTTGGTCCAATCCTTACAAAAGAATCCAACCACATCTATAATATCCTGAATAAAGTCTTCAAATGGAGCCCCCCGAAGGTTCAAAAGGAACCTGAAAAAGAAGTTCAATAGCTAAAAAGGCCAGATATGCTGTCTGGCCTTTTTTCTGATTACTTTTAAAGTACACCTTTGATGTTAAATGGGGCTTTCTGTATAAGTGCCATTAGATATTTAACATACCTTGTACTAATATTAGCAATATTATTCATAAGCTTTGAAGTACCAACAGCACAAGCTCACGTGGTTAAGAATATTTGTTTTCCGATTCTTTACTCCCGATTTTCCTCGACATGATACTCACATACCTGTGAATTCAGCCAATGGAGAAGTGAATGGGCTAATGTAAGTAACCATTAACTTATCATTCATATACTCGGGTTTCGTTAATGCATGTTATATCAAGCATTAGCGCACGGATTAAACATGAAAAGGACCTCTTTACGAAGTATCTTTCAATTTCTTTTAATTAGAGGATTAACTTACCTGAACAGAGGGAAAAGAAGCAGATAACCTAAGTAACTAATCAGGAGTGAGGCCCGGATGAATAAGTCGTTAAAATTTTCCAAAAAACTCATCAAAGAAATAAAGGAAGATCGTGTAACGGGGCTGGCAGCAGAACAAGCGTATTACTATTTACTCGCACTATTCCCTTTGCTCATTTTATTGCTGTCCCTACTTCCTTATCTGAACATTGATATTCAGACAGCCTTGGATACGCTCAAAACCTTCATGCCAGTTGAAACGATGGATGTCATCGAGAAAAACATCATCAACATATTGAGTGAGCGTAACGGCGGCTTACTGACTTTTGGTTTCCTTGGCACCATATGGTCCGCATCAAACGGAATGAATGCATTCATCCATTCCATGAATATCGCTTATGATGTTGAAGAAACAAGGAATTTCATTAAAGCCCGTTTCATTTCCATTGTTTTGACTTTAGGCTTGGTTGTTGCATTCATCGTCATGTTAGGTCTTCCCGTCTTTGGGAAAGTCATCATCGATTTAATACAGCAAGTCATTTCAATTCCAGAAGAAATGCAAATCTTATTCAGCTTATTACGGTGGGTTATCGCCGTTGTGGTCATTTCACTCGTCCTGACTTTTTTATATCGTTTTGCACCGAATAAAAGTTTTCCCATTAAACATGTCATTCCTGGGGCAGTGACCGCAACTGTACTTTGGTTAGGAATATCACTTGGATTCTCATTCTATGTCAGTAATTTTGCCAATTATTCTTCCACTTACGGCAGTTTGGGAGGCGTCATCATCTTGATGCTATGGCTATATTTAAGTGGTTTGATCTTTGTGATAGGCGGAGAAATCAATGCGATACTTCATCGTCAAAATTCCATACCAAAAAAACCATCGCGCACGATCGTACATCCCGTTCCACTTAAAAGGTAAAACATGAATAAACCCGAAAGCGGCTGCCCCATTTGGACAGCCGCTTTCCTATTCATCCTTTATTGACAAACTCTTCATATCTTTCATCATGGGCAAGCCATGCTGAGTATTTCCGCTTCATGTATTTTTCCGCTTCCCCAAATGTATCGAATGTTTTTTTCTGTTGTTTTCCGTTGATTTCAACAATCCATTCTTCCTCTTCATCTTCATAGATGAATATGTCCTGTTTTTCTCTCGTTGAATATAAGCAGCCCTCTGGGGATTCTTTTACATTCAATTGATTTTTATGAGCATCACGTTTTAGCGGCTCGGCAAAGAAGGTTTTTTCGACGTATTGGCTATATGCCTTTTCGGACATGGTACACCCCGCAGCTTTTTGATGGCCACCCCCATCGTACTTGCCAGCAACTTCAGAAACATCTATGTCATCGTGGATTGTCCGAAAGCTGATTCTTTTACTTCCGACCATCAGGATGGCGATATAATCCAGATGTGAGAATTCTTTCGATAGTTCATTTCCAAGTTCTGAGTGATAGGACTCTGCGTGGACCACACCAGCTGTATGCGGGCCGACCGTAGCTTGATAAACTTCTCTTTTTTTCCTGTTTATGTACCGATCTACTCGACTTTCTTCTACATTCAGAAGAGTTTGCTCCACTTCGTCAAAAGTGAAACTTTCAGCAGTAGAAAGCTTATGTGCGATTTTCATTTCAAATTCTTCAATCGGAATCATGAAAAACAGGTCATTTAACCGTTTTGCCGTCGCATTTTTATTAACTTCCCATTCCCATGTATCGTATTGGCGGACCAATTCGACAAATTCAGCTACGATGCTTGAAGGTTCCAGCAGATTATTTTCAACTGCATACTGATAGAATAATGAAGTCGCTGCTGTCTGTTTACCGTCTTCCTGCTCGACCGTTACAGATGCCCAATCATGTTCGTTCAAATGCAGCGCTGACTTATGATGGTCTATCAACAGCGCTTTGCCTCCGTCTTCCACAAACTGCGAAATCATCTTTTCATTATCTTCATCAACCGAAAGATCGGTAACAATTAAGGTATCTTCAATTTTTGCCTGCTCAAGAAATGCTCCTACATTCTGATTAAGGCGACCGATCGAATTGTAACTTACCACTACTTCTTCTCCAAATGCCAACTTAGCTACAATGCCGCAGCCGACTCCATCTAAATCATTATGTGTAAAGAGATGGTACACACAAACCCCTCCTAATAACTAATAAATTTACTTTTCCCTAAAGATATCAATTTCAATAGCAATCTTTACAATTGTAGCATAATCATATCCGCATATTTTACCATGCTTCCATTCCTCCATGATTTTGTTCTTTTTTTTTTGAAAAACTCCTAATAATTCGTTATTTACCAGATTTTATATTGAATCAAGGCATGTTTTCATTGATCACTTAAAAAGTCACTATCTGGGGTTAACCAAAGCTTGGAAGCCTCCAGTTTGTTATTGAAAAAGTCCAAGGATGTCGAACGTGTCATTTGATGAAATTGAAGGAAACACGCTAGAAGTCATCGATCAAACCCATACAATAAATGGTCAATAAGAAAGTTTACTCAAAAAAATCCGCAGGGATGTTCTTCCCTGCGGATTTCCTGAATGAAATTACTGTTCAATCAATTTTCCAAGGTTCGCCATTTCAATCGCACTAACGGCCGCTTCATAGCCTTTGTTACCAGATTTTGTACCGGCACGTTCGATGGCTTGCTCGATATTCTCAGTTGTCAACAAACCGAAGATAACTGGTACACCTGTGTCCAAGGAAACGGCAGCCATTCCTTTAGCTGCTTCATTGCAGACATAATCATAATGTGTAGTGGAACCCCTGATTACCGTTCCAAGACCGATCACTGCATCATATTTGCCTGTATTCACAAGTTTCTTCGCAATTAATGGAAGTTCAAAAGCACCTGGGACCCAAGCGATGTCAACATCATTTTCATCCACACCATGCCGCTTAAGTCCGTCCAATGCTCCGCCTAAAAGCTTGCTTGTGATAAACTCATTAAATCTTCCTACAACGATTCCAACTTTCAATCCTGATCCGATTAATTGTGCTTCAATAATTTTCCCCATGTCCAATTCCTCCTAGTTTTTAAAAAATATCTTTTTTCATGTGTAGATTTCATTGCGCAAAAATCATCCCTTACGCATTCGGAATGTTCAGTTCAAGTTCCTGTTTCCCACTTGTATCGCTTTGTTTAAGGTAACGAATTAAATCGGCTATCGTGATGAATTTCAGGTTGAATTTCTCAGCGATGACTTCTAAATCTGATACACGTGCCATCGATCCATCTTCATTCATGATCTCACATATGACACCAGCTGGAGCGGCGCCGCATAACTTTGCCAAATCCACCGATGCCTCCGTATGCCCTGCCCTCCTTAATACGCCGCCTTCTTTAGCGACGATCGGAAAAGTGTGACCAGGTCTTTGAAAATCTTCAGCGACAGAATCTTCTTTAAGAAGTTCAAGTATGGTCAAAGACCGTTCAAAAGCACTGATTCCTGTAGAAGTGCTTTTATGATCGACACTAACCGTAAACGCAGTGCCATGATGGTCGGTATTTTCTCCTACCATTGGATGCAGGCTCAATTTTCCTGCCAGATCTTCAGTAATGGTTGTACAAATCAAGCCTCGTCCATGAGTCGCCATGAAATTAATCGCTTCCGGTGTTGCCTTTTCAGCCAACACAACAAAATCCCCTTCATTTTCACGGTCTTCATCATCGGATACGATTACTACCTTGCCAGCTTTCAAATCTTCGATCGCTTCTTCAATTGTATGGAACATCATTACACCGCCCTTTTATTAGAATCCGTGTTCTGCCAAAAACTCTAAATTCAGTCCTGGTTTTGAATCGCCTTTTTTCATTTGATGTATAATATATTTCCCTATCATGTCGTTTTCGATGTTAACGATATCGCCAGCCGCCTTATGCCCCAATATGGTGTCCTGATGAGTCAAGGGGATCAGTGATACAGTCAAAAGGTTTCTTTCGATCCCAAATATCGTCAAGCTCGTTCCATCAATGGCAACGGACCCTTTCGGAATGCAATAGTTACTGAGTCCTTCTTCCAATTGGATTACATAATAGACGGCATTTTCTTTACGCTCTTTTTTTATGATTGTTCCTGTTCCGTCAATATGGCCTGAAACAAAATGACCACCAAACCTTCCCTGTGCACTCATGGCTCGTTCGAGATTTACAGGTGATCCCAATTTTAACGTCCGGATCGAGGAAGCTTTGACCGTTTCCGGCATTACGTCCACCGTAAACAAACTTTTCGTGAAGGATGTTACCGTTAAGCAGACCCCGTTGACTGATATACTATCCCCGAGATGAACATCTTCAAGGATTTTCTCAGAACGAATCGTCAACTCCATACTGCTTGTTCCTTTTTTCAAGGAATGGACGGTACCGATATCCTCAATGATTCCCGTAAACATGTTTTTCCCCCTTTTATAAAATATAAAAAACCCCTTAGAAATGACCTAAGGAGTTAGCAGGAGAAATGAGTGAAAAAAATTGTATACCTAAAAAGCCCAATATTTTCATTTTTGAAAAATTAGGCACACGTATACATTTGGGTTTCACACGTCCTTCTCCCATCCAGACTGTACTGTCGGCTTTGGAATCTCACCAAATCCTGCCTTTATCAGGCTCGCGGGCTTAGAATTTCTTCATCACCGCCGGTTGGGATTTTCACCCGACCCCGAAGGACTAAAATAATATGAATCTTTGAATATTTTAACACCATAAAGTGAAGATGTAAAATTTCTAACCTTAAATGGTTCAATTGTTACAGGAATTCCTCTCATTACGGAAAAATAAACTCCACGTACCCCGATGTGCTCCAAAAAGGTTAATCAGGCTAAAGGTGTGGAATAAGGTAAAAGGAATCACAATTCATACAAGGAGGAAGGCCATGCTCATTACCATCATCAATTTGATTTTCTATCTATTCGTCGTCACATTGAATTTTTTAGCCAATTTCCTGCCATTGAACGACCAAACATCAGGAGAGATTTCCGATAAACTGGATGTACTTTTCACTCCAGCCGGTTATGTATTTTCCATATGGGGCTTCATTTACTTTTTGCTCGCCATCTGGGTATTCAGGCAGTTTTTAAGGAAACATCAAAACAGCCCTGCTTATAAGGCATCCTTCCCTTGGTTTGCTTTAAGCTGTGCGCTCAATGGCGCTTGGCTTTTGGCTTGGCACTATGAACACTTTCTGTTATCCGTATTCATTATCATTGCTCTGTTGACTACTTTAACGGTCATTTATACAAGCATAAAAAAAGTGGAGCACACTACTTTTGATTTATTTCCATTTTCCGTTTATACAGGCTGGGTAAGTGTTGCAACCATGGCTGACATTGCTTATTACCTCACCTATATTGAATGGGACGGCATTGGAGTTTCCAATGTAGCTTGGACGATCGTCTTGCTGATTGCAGCAACAATCCTGGCCTTTGTCTTTGCAAGTAAAAACCGGGATTGGTGCTATCCTCTCGTATTCGTTTGGGCGTTCATAGGCATAGGGATACGAAATGGTGCTGCCTACCCGATAATCTCAGATACTTCCTTTATCCTGGCTGCTATCACCTTTATCATAGCCATCACCATCTTCATTAAGAATAGAAGGAACTGAAAAGTAAATATGGTGGCCTAAAACGCTTGCTGGAGATCATGCCAAACATCCTGCCAAGCTTCAAGGCCAACTGAGAGACGGACCAGCTGGTCACTGATGCCCATTTGCTGTCGCGATTCTTCAGGAACGGCCGAGTGCGTCATTGTGGCGGGATGTTGAATCAATGTTTCGGCATCCCCTAGGCTGACGGCAATTTTGATTAGTTTCAATTTATTGAGAAATTCCTGCGCATCCTTTTTCGTGCCATGCAATTCGAAAGAGATGAGGCCGCCGCCATGTTTCATCTGTTTTTGCATGATATAATGATCTGTTGAAGCTTCATCCCCTGGATAGTATACCTTTTTCACCTTTGGATGTTTCTTCAGTTCGCGAAAAATCTCCATTGCATTGGCGGAATGCCGATCCATCCTTACAGGTAAGGTCTTTAACCCCCGCAATAGTAACCAGGCATCAAATGGTGAAATGATTCCACCAATATCTTTTTGTGTCGTGCCAGCTACCTGATTCATAAATTCCTTCTTACCTACTACTAGGCCCGCGACAACATCCCCATGTCCGCAAAGATATTTCGTAGCGCTATGAAGAACGATATCACAGCCATATTCAAGCGGTCTTTGTAAGTATGGTGTCGAAAATGTATTATCGACTACGACCGTCACATTATATTCCTTCGCAACCCTTACTACCATCTGTAAATCAATCATTTTCATCGTTGGATTGATTGGAGTTTCCACATAAATGCAGGTCGTTTCCGGCCGCATCATTTTCCTTACCTGTTCCTCTGTGTCCATTTCACAGAAATCATGAGCGATGCGATATTTATTTTTCATTAATTGCAGAAGGCCAAACGTACAGCCGTATAGCCCCTGCGAACAAAGGATATGGTCATCTGTTTTAGTTAACGCAAAAAGTACTGCCGAGACTGCAGCCATACCTGAACCGAAAGCAAGCCCCGCTTCCCCTCCCTCCAAAGCGGCAATCTTTTCTTCAAGCACCTGTACCGTTGGATTCCCGAGGCGTGAGTATATATAGCCATCTTCCAAACCGGCAAAACGCCTTTCCCCTTGCTCGGCCGTTTCGAAAGTGAAAGTTGAGGTTTGGAATAGGGGTGTAGTCAAGCTTCCTAAGTGCTCCTTGGAGTCATATCCTCCATGAATGACTGCCGTTTCAAATTGTTTATATTTTTCTGCCATATTGTCTCCTCCTATCCTGTTTCTATTTCTATTTTATGTCAGAAAACTACATAAAGGAAGCGTTTTCATCAACTGATCATGCCTATTATCACGGCTACCTCTTGCTGGATGAACCTGTTCATTGGAACGTTGCAGTTGGAGGATCACTCAATTTCACCGCATTTTTTTGGTTAACTGGGAATCTGATCATGTTCAACCGGCCAAAAATGGCGGGTGGAGCGGATGCTGCAAAATAAGCATCCAGTAATATGTAAAACTAGATGCCTTGTCTTTCCTTAATCTTTTTCCTATTGATAAAAAAAGAGACAGCCGCCTCGGCCATCCCTTTTCCAAGCAATTATTCGTCGTCTACGATGTTTCCACCATAGAAGGTTACTCTCGTTAGTGGTATCTCCAGTTCACGAGCCATTTTTTTCAACTCGCGCTCTTCTCTTTCCGTTACAATCGAAATAACGGTGCCATCTGCACCCGCGCGGCCTGTTCTTCCAGATCTATGGATATATTGGTCGATGTTATCAGCCATATCAACATGAACGACCGCAGTCAGACCTTTAATATCAAGTCCCCGTGCGGCTACATCCGTTGCCATCAACATCGGTGATTTTCCGGAACGAAGCTTACGTAGCGCTTTCTCACGGTCGACTTTATTGGATTCGCCATGTAGGACGCCCATTTCAACCCCTTTATAGCTAAGCTTTTCATGTAAGACACTTAGTTCTGCAATATCGTTCAGGAAGGCAAGGGCTTTGACATCTTTTAACCTCGTGATTTTTTCAAGAATCTTTGACTTTTCCCGTCTCTCTACAACAAAGTAAAGATGGTCCACTTTTGATTCCATTTTTTCATGCTTATCGACCTTGATCAACTCCGGTTCATTCATGAATCCGCGGGCCGCTTTTTCCGTTTCCTCTGGCAGAGTCGCTGAAAACACCATGATTTGTCGATCTTTAAGCGTTGTTTTGATGATATTATTGATCGTACCCAAATGCTCTGGAATAATCAACTGGTCGCCTTCATCAAGTACGATCGTCTTTACTTCATGCATTTTCAATTTCTTTTGGGCAATCAATTCGTAAATCCGTCCTGGCGTCCCAGCAATGACCTGTGGATGCTTCTTCAGTTTGTCCAGCTGCCTTTTTACATTAGCACCGCCGATGAATGCTGCACCTGTCATGCCGCTCCCCTCTGACCAAATACGAATTTCTTCATTGATTTGCATGACCAGTTCACGGGATGATGCCAAAATCAAAGCTTGTGGTGATTTTTTATCAGGATCTATTTTTTCTAGCAATGGCAGTAAATAAGCTAATGTTTTTCCCGTTCCAGTCGGTGATTCAGCCATGATGTCTTTTCCTTCAACAATCACGGGAATCGCTTTCGTTTGAATCGGTGTAAGTTGTCCAAACCCGGACTTTTTCCAAACCTCTTGGATAAATGGTTTTCTATCGTTCACTAATGCAGGTAATTCGCTCATATCGTTCTCCTTTAATATAAAACTTTTCCTATCTTTCATAGTACCATTTATTCTTGTCCAGTAGCCAACGGAATACGAATTGTAACCGTCGTCCCTTTGTTAATCTCACTTTCAAAATACATCTCCCCATCAAGGCGATGTACGATCTTCCTGCAAATTGCAAGCCCGATCCCTGTGCCCTTTTCCTTCGTGGAATAAAAAGGTTCACCAATCCGTTCAAGGCGCTCGGGTACCATGCCTATGCCATTATCACTAACGCTGACTACAGCGTGATCATCGATGATTTGCAGGGATATATCGATTTTCCCATTATCGACAATCGCTTC
Organism: Peribacillus sp. NPDC060253; assembly: GCF_042727425.1. Taxonomy (NCBI): domain Bacteria; kingdom Bacillati; phylum Bacillota; class Bacilli; order Caryophanales; family Bacillaceae; genus Peribacillus; species Peribacillus sp. NPDC060253. The sequence continues at coordinate 20,884 of NZ_JBHXAS010000014.1, read as the reverse complement.
AATGCTGTTTTTTACAATATTGATGATGAGTTGTTTAAGTTCAATTGAATCAGCCATAACATAAATCGGCTCGGCGGTTTTAACCCTCAACCCCATCTCGATATTATTCAAATTCGTCTCTGCTTTCATCAGCGTGAAGACCTGTTGTAAACTGTCGGCAAAATCGATCCTTTGGAAAGCCACATCCTGTTTCTTCCCAAGAACCAGCAGTTCACCTGAGATAATATTAATTCGGTCAATTTCCTCCAACATGATTTCAGAATGCAGCGGGTTGACTTCCTTTGTCATATCCATTAGCTGTACGAACCCTTTTAACGATGTCAGCGGATTCCTTATTTCATGTGCGACCGCCGCAGCCAGATGTCCGATTACGGATAGCTTTTCAGACATGATCATCAATTCCTCTTCTCGCCGCGATTCGGTAATATCCCTAACGATTGCATATACTCCAAGCATTTCCGACTGCACGATGATCGGTAAAAAAGTTACACGGATGATCCGCTTGTCTTCATTCTTATTCTGGATGGTCGTTTCAAAATTAGCTGCCTCGCCTTGAAGGGACTGTTTAAAGAAAACAGTTACTATATCCCTTTCGCTCCAGTTGATGAGACGATCGGCACTCCTGCCCTTCAAGTTATCACTTTGGTGACCCAACAGCTTTTCAGCTTCCGGGTTAATCGAAACGACCTTTCCTTCGAGGTTCAATTCAATGACACAATCCGGATTATGTTTGAACAGCGACTTGTACTGTTCATCCTTCAGATTGAATTCCTGTTGGGACCTCAGCATTTTTCCCGTCCAATAGCGGATGATGAAGTATAAGACAATCCCGGTTATGAAAATGAACATCCATCCTTTTGAATGTTGAAACATCGCATAAATTTGTACATCTGCCTTTGCCTGGTTCATCGAGATGTAATCCGTAACAATAATCCATAAGACCCCAATGATTATATATATAATAGCTACTTTACATGCAATTTTATGAGATTGGTTCATGTTTTATCCTTTGTATTGTTTTTGGTTTATTATTCCCAAATCGCTCAAAAAAAGCCCTCATGTTTTTCACACAAGGACTCTTTTGATATTGTACCATATATATTGTATTCATTGGTTTATATCTCTTTAAAATACAGCACCATTTTAATTGGATGTTTTACTATCAAGAGAGATTTTTGATGGCTTGATTGAGTTCTTCTTCTATTTCTTTAGAAGGTTTCTCGGATAATAAGCTAAAGATCACGACCGCTATTGAACCAGCGATGAAACCAGGAATGATTTCGTATACTTCAGCGAACTTATCGATCATTTCCCAGACGATCACGGTTGCCGTACCGACGATCATACCCGCCAGCGCACCCCATTTCGTCATTCGCTTCCAGTACAGGCTTAGCAGAATGACCGGACCGAAAGCCGCTCCAAAACCAGCCCATGCATAACCCACCAATTTAAGGATCGTACCACTTGGATTAAAAGCTAATAGGAGGGCAATGCCCGCTATTGCTAATACACCAAACCGCCCAACCAGCACTAATTCCTTATCAGATGCATCCGGCCGGATGAACTGCTTGTAGAAATCATCGGTCAGAGCACTTGCAGATACTAACAGCTGGGAAGCAATCGTACTCATGACCGCCGCTAAAATCGCCGCCAGTAAGAAGCCTGTAATTAAAGAAGGAAATAGTTCTTTTGCTAAAATGATGAAGACAGATTCAGCATTTCCCACCCCTAAAGGACTGCTTGTCAGGTTAAAATAAGCAATCCCCACCAGTCCGGTGAACATTGCTCCTACGATAGCAAAAACCATCCAGCCCATACCGATCCGTCGTGCACTTTTCAATTCTTTCACGGAAGAAATCGCCATGAATCGAACGATGATATGAGGCTGTCCGAAATAACCAAGGCCCCATGTCAGAAGTGATATGATGCCAATGGTTGATGTACCTTCAAAAGCATGTAATAAATTCGGGTTAATCGATTTTATTTCATTGAAGGTAGGATCCCAGCCACCAATGTTTACAATAGTGACAACTGGTACTAGAATTAAGGCAATGAACATGATCGTACCTTGTACGAAGTCCGTCCAGCTTACAGCGAGGAAACCACCGAACAATGTATAAAGAATAACAACGCTCGCCGTCAGCCAGATTCCCCATCGGTAATCCATATTAAAAGCGGAGCGGAAAAGCTCCCCGCCTGCTACCATCCCTGAAGAAGTGTAAAAGGTGAAGAAGATTAAGATCACCGATGCTGATACTACTTTTAAAATCCGTGATCCATCTTTAAACCGATTTCCCAAAAAGTCGGGAATCGTAATCGAATTATCGGCCACTTCCGTATATGTCCGAAGACGCGGCGCTACGAATAACCAGTTTAAATAAGAACCAACATACAGGCCGACGACAATCCAGCCGGCACTTAAACCACTTATATACATGGCACCTGGAAGACCCATCAAAAGCCAGCCGCTCATATCGGAAGCACCTGCACTCAATGCAGTTACAGCAGGCCCTAAGTTCCGTCCGCCAAGCATATAATCGGTCAAGTTGGCCGTTTTCCGATAAGCCAAATAACCAATTAACAGCATACCTGCCATGTAAATTCCAATTGATATTATAATTCCATAATCCAAAAATGAATCCTCCTATTATAGGTTAATTTTCATCTAGAAAGCTTATCAGAAAAAAAAACATATGTTAAGAAGTTCTTGCACCTTTCAACCATTTCACTTTCAATATAATTAAGAAAATTCATTTTATTAGAATAAATTATTAGGAGGAATACGCCATGGAGTCCTATATCAATCAGCCAGATGGAATCTTTCCCTCTGTTTGCTCTCTAGATTGTCCTGATCAATGCGGTTTACTGCTTCACAAAAAAGATGGAAAAATCATTAAAGTTCAAGGAGACCCCGATCACCCAGTAACTAAAGGGAATATTTGCAACAAAGTACGTAACATGACAGCCCGCCTCTATGACCCCAATCGCCTAACGCAACCATTGAAGCGCATCGGAACGAAAGGGGAAGGTAAATTCACCCCAATCAGCTGGGAAGAAGCCATAGACACAATCACTTCCAAATGGAGAGTTTTGATTGAAAAACATGGTCCGGAAAGCATCCTTCCCTACAGCTTTTATGGGAACATGGGGAATCTCAGCGCAGAGGGGATGGATCGCCGTTTTTTCCACAAACTCGGGGCAAGCATGCTTGAGCGTTCCATTTGTAACGCGGCCGGATCAGTCGGATACAGCTATACAATGGGCGGTTCATTCGGCATCGACCCGGAAGAAACGATCCATACAAAACTTTTCATCATGTGGGGCATAAACGCAGTGAGCACAAATATGCATCAAGTTACGCTTGCCCAGCAAGCCCGGAAAAACGGGGCCAAAGTAGTCGTCATTGATGTACATAAAAACCAAACCGGTAAGTGGGCTGATTGGTTCATACCGATTCTTCCCGGTACCGATAGTGCCCTCGCCCTTGGTTTAATGCACATTCTATATGCCGAGAATCTAGTAAACCAACCTTTTCTCGATGAATACACTGTGGGTGCTGATAAACTGCGCGAACATGTCCGGCAATATGATCCTGCGACAGTCTCGGCGATCACTGGCGTTCCAATTGATGACTTATATGAATTAGCGAGGATGTACGGGACCACCACCCCCTCATTCGTTCGAATAGGCAATGGCCTGCAGCACCATGACAATGGCGGAATGGCAATACGTACCATTGCATGCCTGCCAGCACTTACCGGCCAATGGATGATAGAAGGCGGCGGAGCGACCAAAGGGAATTCAGGATACCTGGCGTTTAATACAAATGCCTTGAGACGCCCTGATTTATTGCATAATAAAGCGACTCGGACCATTAATATGAACCAAATCGGTCAAGCCCTTTTGAAAAAGGAAAACCCGATTCGCTCCATGCTTGTATATGGATCCAATCCGGCGCTAGTCGCGCCAAATGCAAATAAGGTGCAGGAAGGACTGATGCGGGATGATTTATTCACAGTCGTCCATGATCTATTCTTAACCGAAACAGCCATGTTTGCCGACCTCGTCCTCCCTGCCACATCATCTTATGAAACCGAGGATTTTTATAATTCATACTGGCACAATTACGTCCAAATACAAAAACCTGTAGTCGAAAAATATGGCGAGTCGAAATCGAATGTTGAATTGTTCAAACTGTTAGCTGCTGGAATGGGCTTTGAGGAACAAGCTTTCAAAGATTCTGAGGAAGATATGATCCGTCAGGCCCTGGATTTCCCTGAAAACACGTATTTAGAAGGCATCACCTATGATACTCTTTCAAGTAATCAATTTGTCAAAGCAAAGATGAGGCCGATGTTCCCAGGCAAACTGCCGACACCAAGCGGAAAGATCGAACTTTATTCGGAACGAATGAAACAGCTTGGGTATGAACCGCTGCCAACATATACGCCAATCATAAAAGATAGTGACCTGCCCTTTTTATTCATTCCGGCACCTAACCACAACTTCTTGAATTCAACCTTTTCCAATAATGCCAAACATATATCGTTGGAAAAGGAACCGAAACTGCATATGAATGCAGCTGATGCCAAAACATTAGGGATAGCCTCTGGTGATATGGTTAGAATCTGGAACGATCGCGGTGAATGTGTGCTCAAAGCTGCTCCTGGTGAAAATGTGTTACCCGGCGTCCTTGTCAGCCAAGGCTTGTGGCAGAAAACACCTGAAACGAAGCAACTTATCAATGCCCTTACCCCAGACCGCCTTTCAGACATGGGTAATGGCGCCGTTTTCTTTTCAGGGCGGGTCGATCTTGAAAAAGTCCACCAATCCATTTAATAAAAGGATCAAAGTTAAGTTATATATCCGCGATTCTGTGATTATATCGTCGATTCTCGCTTTATATCGTCGGAATTTGGAGTTTTATTGTCGATTCTCGAATTTTATCTACGTTTTTGGAATTTTATCTACGATTCTCGAATTTTATCGACGAATTTCGAATTTTATCTCCGATTCCACGAAAAAGGCTGTTCCACATGGAACAGCCTTTTTCAACTAGCTATTTACTCTTCATCAAACCAACCTGTTGGCTGGATATCCAAGTTGTTATTGATTTGCTTCACTTCCGTGTAAGCTTCATAACCGAAAGTGCCTAGCTCGCGTCCATTTCCGCTTTGCTTGAACCCGCCCCATGGCGCTTCGTTATAAGTCGGATGGTAAGAGTTTATCCATGTGATGCCGGCACGCACTTTTTTAATGACACGATATGCTTTTGCGATATCGTTCGTGAACACAGCTCCCGCTAAACCATATTTCGTATCATTGGCAAGATGTAGGGCTTCCGCTTCATCCTTGAATTTTTGAACGACAAGCACCGGACCAAAAATTTCCTCCTGTACGATACGCATATCTGGTGTCGTATCGACAAAAATCGTTGGTTCGACAAAGTACCCGTTTTCCAAGCCTTCTCCTTTAATTCGATTCCCACCAACGATTAATTTGGCTCCTTCTTCTTTTCCAATTTGGATATACGATAATATCTTGTTCATATGGACTTCCGAAACGACAGGTCCCATTTGGCTTTTTTCGTCAGAACCTGAACCCACTTTGATCTGTTTCGCCTTCGCAGTCAGACTTGCAATGAACTGATCATAAATGGACTCTTCCAAAAGTAAACGGGAACCGGCTGAACATACTTGTCCTTGGTTACAGAAAATCCCGTATAGAGCATAATCCACGGCAGTCTCAAAGTCAGAGTCCGCAAACACGATATTAGGGGACTTACCTCCAAGTTCCAATGTCACTTTTTTTAGGTTCCCCAGCGAAGCTTCCATGATTTTGCGACCTGTTGCGGTTCCGCCCGTAAAGGCTACTTTATCGATTTCCTCATGCTCGGCAATGGCCTGCCCGACAACTTGTCCCGCTCCTAATACAAGGTTTGCCACACCTTTTGGCAATCCGACCTCTTCCATGATTTCAAACAGTTTGACGGCTGTCACTGGTGTAACCTCTGATGGTTTGAACACAACGGAATTCCCTGCAGCAAGCGCCGGAGCCAGCTTCCAGGCTGACATCAAGATTGGGAAGTTCCATGGAATGATCTGCCCACAAACACCGATTGGTTCCCTGATGACCATCGCTTGCTGACCGTCAGGCACTTCATACGTCTGACCCGTCGGTTTTGTAGCCAATCCTGCATAATATCTAAAACAAGCTGCTGCATCATCGATATCATAACGAGCTTCCCGTAAAGGTTTACCATTATCAGCTGTTTCCAACGCTGCTAATTCTTCTGCTTTTTCTTCCAATTTGTCTGCTATTTTGAATAAAATACGAGCTCGCTCGACTGCCGGAGTTCCCCACCATCCGCCTTCATAGAAAGCATATTTAGCTGCCTCGACCGCTGCATCCACATCTTCCCGTGTTCCTTCTGCAGCTGTGGCAATAACTTCTCCCGTGGCCGGATTCAATACATCCCTTTTCTCACCTGAAGTCGAATTCACCCATTCACCATTAATGTACATCTTTAAGTCCAGTGCTCCTGTTCCTTTTTTCCTGTTATTTTGTAACGTTTCCTGCATGTAAATTCCTCCTCGGTTTTAAGTAATCTACCTATATAAAATAATATAGTTGCAAGATTCATGCCAGTTTGAAATATTAGGTAAATTGCATATTCCTTCCCTTACCCGCCTCATTTAAATTCAATCTTGAATTCCTTATTCATATTTGCATAAGAACCTTTAGCTACCCTTCTCCTCTTTTGCCAGAAAATCTTTATAAAAAAAGAGATGAGCAGCTGCTCATCTCTTAATTTCTTCACTTCATTAATTTCGATTAATAATGATCAATTTCATTTCGGTCATTTCTTCGATTGCATATTTTAACCCTTCGCGGCCCATCCCGCTTTTTTTGACTCCGCCATATGGCATGTTATCGACGCGGTAAGTTGGGATATCATTAATGATAACACCGCCGACTTCCAATTGTTCTGCTGCTGAAAGCGCCAAATTGATATTAGTCGTGTATATCCCAGCCTGCAAGCCGAATTCGGAATCATTGACCAATTCAATGGCTTCCTCAACGGATGAAACCTTGTTAATCAAAACAATGGGTGCAAACACTTCCTGACAAGATACCTTAAGCATAGCATCCACTTCAAGCAACACAGTAGGGTGCAGGATATTGCCTTCTGATTTGCCTCCTGCTGCAACAATCGCACCGTGTTGCTTAGCTTCATCGATCCAGTCGAGGCTTCGTTGTACATCTCCAGGACTGATTAACGCCGAGATATCTACCGATGGGTCCAGAGAATCCCCGAGCTTCAAGGCCTTCGTTGCTTCTGTGAATTTTTTGACGAATTCATCATATACCTCTTCATGAACATATGCTCGTTGTAAGGAAATACAGACCTGCCCTTGGAAAGCGAATGCTGCCGATACACAGCGCTGGATGATTTTATCGATATCTATTCCTTTATCCACGATGACGGCTGCATTTGAACCTAGTTCAAGACTCACCTTCTTCAATCCAGCCTTATTGCGAATCCCGATTCCTACAGCCGGACTGCCTGTAAATGAAATGCTATTCACGCGTGAATCAGTCACTAATTTATCACCAATTACCGACCCGCTTCCGGTAACTACATTAAACGCACCATCCGGTAAATCCGTCTCGGCTAAAAGCTCCGCAAGAAATAGTGAAGATAGCGGTGTCTGGCTCGCAGGTTTCAAAACGATCGTATTTCCGGCAGCAATGGCCGGGCCGACTTTATGGGCAACCAGGTTCATCGGGAAATTAAAAGGCGTTATCGCACCCACCACGCCAATCGGCTCACGAACGGTGTATCCAATCCTTCCTTCCCCGTCAGCTGTAGCATCCATCGTCAATGTTTCCCCATGAATCCTTTTTGCTTCTTCTGCTGCAAATTTATATGTGGCAATCGTCCGGGATACTTCTCCCATTGCCGTTTTAATTGGTTTCGCTGCCTCTTTTGCAATAATTTCAGCAGCCTCGTCTTTGCGGCTTTCCAAAAGACTCGCAAGCTTTTCAAGTATCGCAGCCCGCTTATGACTTGGTAAAGCTGCCATTGCCTTTCTTGCTTGATAGGCTGATGCTATCGCCAACTCGACATCTTCAAGACTTGCCGAAGGAATTTCTGCAAGAACTTCACCGCTATAAGGAGATTTTAGAGTCGTGAACTTTTTAGCTTCTTGCCATTTACCATTAATGAATAATTTCTTTTTTAGCGTTTCCGTCATGACCATCCTTTTCACCTCTTATAAAATTTCTTTTTCAACTGCTGTAAATGTCTCATCAAGGATTTCTATAATTCTTTCAACTTCCGCTTTAGTAATGATTAAAGGCGGTGCGAATACAAGTGTATCTTGATCAAACGTAACAGAACGGCAAATCAAACCATTTTTAGCCGCTTCAGCCACAAGTCTTGGGGCTAGTTGAGTTTCAAAGCCTTCCCCTGTTTGTTTATCCTTAACGATGGAGATGCCTCCAATCAGTCCTAGTGCTCTGACGTCCCCAACGATTGGGTGTTTGCTTTGAAGCTTCTTAAAGCCGGCAAGCAACTCTTCACCACGCTTTTTCGAGTTTTCGATAAGATTTTCACGTTCAATTATTTCGATGTTTTTCAAAGCAACCGCACAAGCCATCGGATGACCGCTGTATGTGTAGCCATGTAAAAGCGTGCCTTTTGATAGGGAAATGAAATCCTGATGCATCTTATCATTAAGGACCACACCGCCTAACTGTGCATATCCGCTCGTCACACCTTTTGCAAAGCACATCATATCCGGCACAACACCAAAGTGTTCAATTCCAAAATAAGTCCCTGTTCTTCCGAAACCTGTAATAACTTCATCCGTCACCATTAAAATGCCGTATTCATTACAAAGCTCCCTTACTTCCTTAAAGTAGCCTTCAGGAGGAAGATTCACGCCACCGGCTCCTTGAATCGGTTCAGCGATAAATGCCGCAATCGTTTCTGGTCCTTCCTGTTCAATGACCTTACGCAACTCTTCAATGGATGAACCGTCTACATGATAAAAATCCGGAGCGGTGGAATTCGTGAAGTCACGGAACGGTTTCAGGCCAGTCGCACTTGTAGCTCCCATAGCTACTCCATGATAGGATTTAGAGCGGGAAACGATTTTTTGACGATTAGGCTGCCCTTTTAAAATCCAGTAATGACGAGCAAGTTTGATCGCCGTGTCATTCGATTCCGATCCACCTGAAGTGAAGAAAACAGCATTCAAATCCCCAGGAGCGATGGAAGCGATTTTGGCTGCCAAACGGATCGCCGGCTCATTGCTGAAAGTAGCGAAGCTTGAAGTGAAAGCTAACTTCGCCATTTGTTCTTTCGCCACATCAGCCAACTCTTCTTGTCCGTGTCCAATATTCACGTTCCAAAGTGAAGCCATGCCATCAATGACTGTCCTGCCCGTGATGTCCGTAAGATATATTCCCTTACCTTCTTTAAAGATGAAACTTGGACCATCTGCCTGCTGTTGTTCAATTGCCGTAGTCGGATGAATAAAATGCTTTTTATCCAAATCTATTAATTCCTGAATACCTGACTTCTCTTTAATCATGTAAAAAACACCCTTCTTTTGTAATGGATTTTTTATCATTTGCTATTTATATATTTATAGATATTGCAAGATGCATGCCAAAGTATATGAACCTTATATAAAAGGGATTTAAGCTAAATTGATTCATAAACAAATCAAAAAGAAATGGTTTTGATTCATATATAAATCATTCGATTCATAAACAAATCGATAAGTCCCTCATCCTTTTCACTCGATGCTAATATAAGTGATATTTATCGTATTTCATCATAATTCTTAGCGGTGTTACATAACCTGACATAAAACGTTGAATTTTCAGAAGATTTGTATTATCATCATGTTATTAATATTTCATTCCATTTTGTGCCGCTTGGTTAATCTAAAATGAAAGAAGTTGATATATATGCAGGTAGGTTTTGAACTTCACCAAAAACAAACCTTGAAATTGTCATTAACCCCTGAATTACAACAGTCGATCAATATCCTTCAATATTCCGCCCATGAACTAATAGATTTCCTACATAGACAGGCTAACGAGAATCCAGTTCTCGAAATAACTGAAATAAACAAAGAACCCCTCGCATCTCTCACTGAATCTAGTATTCGTTCACAAAAAATAAACTCTCAGATACGGTCCTCTAAAATTCGATCCAAGGGAGATAATGACTACGACCCGATCAATAATTATTCCGTCAACACAGAAACATTGGAAAACCATCTACTGGAACAAATTAGTATGCTTAGGTCCTTGAAAGCGATTGAAAGGAAGATTCTCCAATTTTTAATCGGAAACTTAAATGAATACGGATTTCTTGTATTGGATGCAAATTGGACTGCTTCGCTTTTTTCCGTGTCCGTGGATGAAATAGAAGATATGATTCAAGTATTGCAATCCCTTGATCCCATTGGAGTAGGTGCTAAAGATCTGACTGATTGTTTACTCATTCAGCTGCGTGAGCATGATATTTACAATGAATTGGCGTGTACGATCGTTCAAAATCACTTAACAGATTTAGCTGAAAAACGCTACAGGAAAATTGCGGGCCTACACAATGTGACCATTCAGGACGTACAAGAGGCCACTGATTTCATCCGTACGTTAAACCCTCGTCCCGTCAGTCATTTTTCCAATGACATGACTCAGTACATCGTTCCGGACGTTTACGTGGAAAAAGATAAAGAAGGATATTTAATAACGATCAACGACAGCTTCACACCCAACCTTTCCATCAATCCTTATTATAAGGATTACGTCGCTATGAAGCCGGGCAATCGAGCTAACGATTACATCAATGGCCACATAAATGATGCTCAACTACTTATTAAAGGACTTGAACAAAGGCAAATGACACTTTACAAAGTGACTGCGACAATCGTTGCGGAGCAACAAGAGTTTTTCATGACAGGGATTGCTGGATTAAAACCTATGACACTGAAAGATATTTCTGAAAAACTACAGCTTCATGAATCTACTATCAGCAGGGCCACGAGCAACAAATACATCCAGACGCCACACGGCCTCTTTAAACTAAAGAACTTCTTTACTAGAGGGTTAAATCGCGTGAACAGCCAAGAAACCGAATCAACTACGACCATCAAAGAAAAAATAAAGGTCTTGATTGCTGATGAGGATAAAATAAAGCCTTTTTCAGACCAGAAACTTTGTCAAATATTTGAAAGTGAAGGAACGAAGATTTCCCGTCGTACCATTGCAAAATACCGGGAAGACCTTGGCATTCCAGGCTCCTCAAAACGGCGCAGATTTTAGTTCATATGGCAGCCTCTTTTCATTTTATAAAGGCTCTTTCGAAAGAGCCTTCTATAATACTTCCTTTCATTCCCTTTTTAGAATCCGGATGCCTTCCTTCAAACTTAACAGAGTTTTATTTTTCACCCCATTTATCGTTGAATATAAGTTCATCCATCGCCCTTCTCTTTTCCCAATTGGCTAGTTCAAGAATGGGTTTATCCGGGTATTGATCCGTATATCCAATCGACATAAGTGCAATGGGTTCTACGTGCGGCGGAATATCCAAAATGTCACGAATATCATTTTTCTTATAAAAACTTACCCATCCCATTGCCAACCCTTCCGCATAGGCAGCTAGCCACATATTTTGAATCGCACAGGCGGTGGATAAAATATCCGTTTCCGGAATGGAGTTCCTCCCCAAAACATGGGAGCCACCCCGTGTCGGGTCACATGTTACGCAAATGGTATATGGTGCTTCTTTTAACCCCTCCACTTTCAAACTAAGAAACTTATTCTCTTTACCGCCTTCATAATGAATGGCGAGCGCCCTTCTTTCTTTATCCGCTGCCCATGCCAAACGGTTCTTGGTTTCCTGAGATGAAATCACAATGAAACTCCAAGGTTGCATGAATCCTACAGACGGAGCATGATGTGCAGCATCCAAAATTCTGCGGAGTATATCTTTTGAAATGGGCTTAGGTAAAAAACTCCTTATATCCCTTCTGTTATAAATGGCTTTATATACGGCAGCTTGTTCTTCATTAGTAAACATCGTTTCCCCCCATGCTTCCGACTCCCCGGAAGTTTATCTGAAAATCCAATAAAAAGTGCACAGGTAAACCTCTACAATGTAGATTTACCTTTCAAGATATCCCTGATTCAACTTGTTCCATCTACCACAAGATCCGCTCTTTCTCGGGGCCTTTGCGCGTCCACATAGAGATCTTCATGAACCATCCAATTATCCTCCCACATCTGACGCGCATCTTCACCATCCCGCTCGAGGCCACGTTTCAAACGTAATTCACGAGGACATTCAACCCAAATCGTGAAATTCTCGGCCCCTGCCAATTCTTTACGGATTGAATACGTTCCTTCAATAATGACAAGGCCTTCAGCCGGAACCTTATGCCATTCAGCCATCGTGTCCGTTTCCCAATCATACCGTTGATATCTTGCTTCCTCCCCTAAGGTAAGCGGTTGCAGGATTTGGTTAAAAACCCGCTCCCAATCATAATCTGCACCAATTTCTTTTTGGCAGGGGGGCAGTTGGATCCTTTGCGATGATGGCAAATAAAAGTCGTCCATATGAACAACCGCACTACCCGGACATGCTGCTTGGATACGGGAAGCTAGTGTACTTTTTCCAGACCCACCCCGGCCATCTATGGCCATTATATATGGAGGTCGTGTTTTTGAAATTGCGTGAATTTCGGCTATAAGACTTTGAATCGTATACTGTCCGTTAAGCGTTGGAAAGTTCATGCGCATTCCTCCTATACTACTTATTTCTATTCGTCCTCCCTTGTATTCCTTCCTTGAGAGAAAATATGAACAAAAAAATAAGAAGAAAATGCACCTATTGACTAAAATCCAAGTCCCTCTTCGTGTTTTTCAAAAACTTTCCAAACCGTCGCCATTTAGATCAAGGAATGAAATTCCGATATCGACGCAGCAAAGAAATACCGCTTATGCGCTGCAGGATGCCCAGTCGGATTGGACGAAGACAAAAAGAATGGGCTGATGCTGTTCTACTCATCGAAGGTTCTCCGGAACAGCTAACTTTCGTGCCCCATTGGATACTATAGCCCGGTTGCTAATACGTTTTCTTGTTCTGCCAGCATCACGACTATCTTATCCTGGATGGCCGTGATGCCTTTTTCTTCTACAAAATTATTCAGGATGATGGAAAATATGACTTTTTCCCCTCTTTTGGTCGTCACATAACCTGATAACGAGCTCGTTCCTGAAATGGTCCCTGTTTTCGCGCGAACGTTCCCAGCTGCATCCGTCCCTTTCATCCGCTTTCTTAACGTACCGCCAACCATCCGATCTTCGTTCCCCGCAATCGGCAAAGCATTGGAGTAAGCAGAAAACCAAGGTTTTTCCTGTACGGCATATAGCAGCTTCGTTATTTCATTCGCTGGAATCATATTGACTTGGGAAATGCCCGATCCATCACGCATCTTGATCGTTCGCGTATCGAGCCCCATACCCTTCATCTGATTTCGGGCGACTTTCAATCCATCTTCCCAGCTTCCGTCCCCGTTCGCCTCTTTGCCCATTTCCTTTATCAAAACTTCGGCATGGCTGTTGTTGCTCAATTTCATGAAAGGTATAAGAAGTTGGGAAAGCGGCATAGAGTGGTGTGTGGCGATCAAGTTCGCTTCTACTGGCGTATTCCCTTTTCTCCTGTCTCCTAATACTTTAATTCCTTGTTTCTTCATTGATTTTTCAAATAGGTTCAGTGCATATTCTGTTGGATCTTTCACCGAGATCCACTCTTTGATCTCTCCGGCATGCTCCGGGATGGTTCCGGTCACCGTAACGACATGTGTGTCATGAGACCGATCGACCTCAATTTTCTTTTTGCCGTCTGCCGCTACTGTTTTCGTTTTGTTGATGATCTTCACATAATCCGTCTCCGGTTTCAGCTTCACCGTTGCCACACTTCCAGCCTTATCACCTGGTGTTACCTTCACGATAATGGTTCCGGTATCATAGTCTTCATCCGGGGAAGCGGTTAAGGCAGAAACAGCTGCCCCGTAATATTCCTGTTCATCGCCCCAAACGAGATCTTGCGAATAACGAACATCATCATACCAGGAATCATCGCCGAAAAGATCTCCATGGACGAGCTTAACTTGTTTTCTCTTTAGTGAAGCTGCCAATTCATCAAAATCTTTTTCCAATAATGTGGGATCTCCCTTTCCTTTCAGATACACATTTCCCTGAAGAACATGCCCAACCTGCACTCCCTTCATATATAATTCCGTTTGAAATACATGATCTTCCCCTAATGTTTCCAGTGCAGCTGCAGCAGTCAAAAGCTTAAGGTTAGAAGCAGGACGCAATCGCGTTTGCGAACCTCGTTCATATATCATTTCCCCCGTTTCTGCTGAACGAATGGATATTCCCGTTAGTGCGCCTGACAATGCCGGGGAATCATCCAGAATACGTTGGATTTCCATACCAAGGTTTCCCTCTTCATTCGCAGCCTGCATCGATTCTCCATTAAAAAAACAAATCAAAAACAGGAAGAAGATAAAACTTAACTTCCTTTTATATGTCAAAACTATCACTCCTACTCTAAAAACTAACTCCTACTATCTTGTCCATTTTCCATTCTTATAAAAGGAAAAGATTTACTCGAAGTTCCCTATTACACGCACTCAAATAACGATCTGATGATTTAAACGCCGTTCCATAGTTTCATATATCTGTACGATAAACTGGGAACTTTTATGAAAGATGATCCGTATAAGTATAAAGACATAGTAAGGAGTGAACATATGTATTCAAAGATACATCCACCAACGAAGAAGATTTCCAAAGAATCCGTGAAAGTTTGGCGAATGACTGAAGCCATTACCAATCTCATCATCCTCGCCGTCCTTGGCACCCTATTGTTTGTTGATAATTATTTTGAATGGAGAGAATGGATTGGATGGATTTTAAACGGACTTATCTTTTTACTAATTATCCATGCCATCTGGTCCATCTTCATTGAACCAACCTTGTTGCAAAAATATTGGCGTTACGACGTGAACGAAGAATTCATTCAAACAAAACAAGGCTCTTGGAATGAAACCCATGAACTCATTCCGATGACGAAAGTTCAGTCCGTCAAATTGAACCAAGGTCCGTTTTTGCGAAAATATAACCTTTATTCACTTAGTATCGGAACTATGGGGGATTCTCATGACATACCTGCCATCCCAGAGAAAGAAGCGTATGAATTACGAGATAAAATTGCCCATTTCGCAAAAATTAAGGAAGTGGACTAATGATGGAAGAACATACAAAACGGTTACACCCTTTCATAATCACTTTCGAATTATGGAAATTGCTGAAAGGGAACGTTTTTTTCATAATCATGCTTTATGTACTGAACTTCGGTTCTGAAAAGATATATATGAAGGTACTCCAAATCGGTTTTCTAGTTTATCTGGTTGGGAAAGTCATTTCCATCATTCTTAAATGGTATACCTATAACTATCAAATAAAAGAAGGAACCATATATATTACCTCAGGACTTATCTCGAAATCGTATCGAACGGTCCCGCTTCAAAAAGTCCAGAATGTTCAACAACGTACGACGTTATTCCACAAAATTTTCAGCCTGACTTCTTTAACTTTCGAAACAGGAATGACTGGCGATCAGGGGACTGTCCCTTTCGAAGTGATTTCTCGAAAAGAGGCTGAACGGCTTGAGCGGGAGTATTCGTCAAAACAAGAACTTTTCGATATTGAAGCAGATATTCCAAAAGAGCAAATCGTGGAGAACATGGAATCATTCACTGAAAAAAAGATCCATTTCACCCCAACCAAACAAGATATCCTGAAAGCCTCCTTTACATCGCTTAGCTTTCTGGCTCTTATTCCCATTGTGGCTACGATATATAATACACTCGATGATTTTATCAATTTGGAGAATGCCGAAGGGTTCCTTGCCACGTTATTGGATACGTGGTGGGTCATGACCATCGTCATTACAGCCCTTATATGTGTTGCCGTCGCCTTCGGAATCGTCTCCACATTCGTTAAATATGGAAAATATGAAATTTCTTCCGATCACGAGCGCATATATATCAAGAAAGGTGTACTGGACGAATCCGCTTTTTCGATTCAGAAAGAAAAGGTGCAAGCTGTTGAAATCACCCAATCACTCATTAAAAGAATGCTAGGTTTGGCAGAAGTTAAACTGATAAGTGCAGGAAGTACGGGCGATGAAGAACTTGAAACGAATACGCTCTATCCTTTTTTATCGATTGAACGGGCTTATGGGATGGTAGAAGAGATTTTACCCGCATATAAAGTGGAACGGTCAATGAAGTCGCTATCGAAACAAGCCTTCAAAATCCGCATGCTGCGGCCGAGCTATTTCTGGATTCTTTCGACTGTGGCAATCTATTATTTCAAACCGGCCATGTGGTATGTATCATTGATTTTACTCGTCCTCATTTACACATTGAGAATACTGGATTACACAAATAGCCGTTACTTGTTAAATGATGAGTTCATCCAATTTAAATCCGGGAGTTTGGGAACATCGCTATTCATTACCAAAAGAAGCAAGGTCATTCAAATTGAAGTGGAACGTTCGAAGTTGCAAAAGCTTTTCGGGCTCGCCTCCATCGAAACGATCAACCGCTCCAAGCCTGTGCACCATACAAAGCTTCAAGACGTATCCGTTGAATATGCTGACGAGTTTTACACGTGGTATACAGGCAGGACAATGAATATTCAAATCGAATAATAGGCCACCAATTATGGAAGAGTTGACTAGGGCAGTCAGCTCTTTTTTTCATCTATATCCCCTCTCGCCTACCCGTATAATACCTTTTTTGAAATCCGCACTCCCAAGCACAACTAATTATGGGAATTTTCTAACTTAAAGCTTCAAAAAAGTGAATGCAGACCGAAATATCTTATAGAAGCCAAAATTAAATTAAAGGTACATAAGGAGCATTGTCCATATGAAAAGACTTACAAACTGGTATTTTAATTCGCTAAAAAAACAAATATTGATTCCTTTTTTAGCTATGATCATGATTAGCGGATTGGCCATCTCTTACATGAGTTATAAAAATAGTATCGATTTGACGACCGAGGAACTTACCATAACGACGAAGGAGCAAGTCAAGTCAATGGACGATTCTTTCGAAATTTTCTTTCAAAAAACGGAAGATCAATTGGATAGGATGAGTAAGTATCCTATCATGGGTGCTTATGATAAGAACCCCGATTCCATAATAAGTGAGTTTTCCAATACCCAATCCAGCAACTCAGAAATAAATGGCTTATACCTTGGCACAGAGAACGATGGGAAAACATTAATATTCCCAAAAGCTGAATTACCGGCTGACTTTGATCCAAGACAAAGGGAGTGGTATCAATCCGCATTGAAAGAAAAAAACAAGACGATTTGGACCGAACCATATACAGATCAGGCTACGAATACACTTGTCATTACCGCAGCAAAGGCCATATATGATGGTGATGAATTAATAGGCGTGCTCGGTGTCGACATCTCTATCGACACGTTGGTCACGATGGTTAACCAAATGAAATTCGGTGAAACGGGTTATACGGTTTTGGTGGATAAGAAAGGCTCATTCGTTACCCATCCAGTTAAAGAAAAAATTCAACAAGATATATCGACGGAAAATATTTTCAAAAAAATGAAAAGTGAATCTGGATCCATGATCGAAGAATTTGAAGGAGAAAGCCAGATCATCGGATACGCCACAAACCCAACCACGGGATGGCGAATAGCTGGAGTAATGGAAGAAAACGAAGTGAAAGACAGATCAAGTTCGCTGATAATCGATAATATCATCACACTGTTAGTCGTCTTCACTGTCACTGTACTTTCTGCTGTCTTCATCACCCGATCGTTAACGAATCCCATTAAAAAGCTGCAAGAATCCATCCGAAAAATGGCTGACGGCGATTTCACATCCAAAATTTCCAACTCCAGGAAAGATGAGATTGGACAACTTGCAGAAGACACCAGCATCATGACCCGGAATATGAGCCATATGTTAGAGAAGGTCAACAACCTTTCCGATAAAGTATCCGATTCCTCCATGACGCTTGTGGCTAGTGCAGATGAGAATTCAGCTGCAGCAAATGAAGTGGCCATGACGATGGAACAAATAGCAGCCGGTGCCATCGATCAGATTGAAGTCAGTCAAAATAACGAAAATGCTGTAAAGCTTTTAGCTGACAAAATCAATGATCTTGAAGCGCAAACGAGCAAAATGGCCATGGAATCCGAGAACATGTTCAAGGCTTCCGAAAACGGAATCACGCAAGTGAAGGACCTAAAACAGCAATTCAATGAAACGTCCCTGATATCCAATAAGATGAGCACGGCAGTCCAATTATTGGATGCACGTTCCCATGATATTAGCGCGATCGTAAAGACCATAAGCGGAATTGCCGGACAGACAAATTTACTCGCTTTAAATGCTGCCATTGAGGCAGCCCGGGCTGGTGAGCATGGAAAAGGGTTTGCCGTTGTTGCCAATGAGGTGAAGAAATTGGCAGAGCAAACGGAACACTCCCTGAAGGAAATCTCGGAAATCATTCGAGCCATGCAAACCGATACAACCAATACTGTCCATTTAATAGATCAAGTCAATCAAAAAATCCGTTATCAGGATACTTCCGTAACGGATACGGAAAATGCCTTCAGTCATATTGCATCCATTATCGCGAGCACATTCAGCAATTTTGACGAAATAAAGAAAATGATGAACGATATGGTATCCGAGGTCACACGGATGGCCGGCAATGCAGAACAATTAAACTCAATCAGCCAGGAAACTGCGGCCGGAACTGAGGAAGTATCTGCTTCCATCGAACAAACGAATGCTTCCATGGAGCAATTAAATGCCTTGGCTAATGAATTGGATGCCCTCTCCCAGGAAATGCACAATGAAATAAAGACTTTTACATTTTAATCAAAAAAAAGGACGGTCCATAGGGATCCGTCCTTTTTTTACTTTATGATTTATAGAGTTCTTCTACTGTGCGTCAGCGTTTCATCCGTTTCTGTAATTCCTGAATAAGAGGAATTTGATTTACGTGCATCTGAATCGACTAACACAAGCAGCTTGCCACTCTTTACATCGGCTTCATAACGATCCGCGTCTTCTTCTGGTATGCCCATGCCGATTAATGTACCGGCCAAACCGCCTGTCCCAGCACCCACAGCCGCACCCGCTAATGTTGCTGCAAGCGGTCCAGCTGCCAGTACTGGTCCGATTCCTGGAATCGCCAACGCACCAACACCTGCTAATAACCCGGCAGTTCCGCCCAAAACACCTCCGGTCGCTGCACCTGCTGCCAGTCCTTCTTCAACCTTTGTACCCGTTTCGTCATTCACTGTCTTTAATTCTTCTTTATCTTTCGCTACTACTGAAATATCTTCACGATTATATCCTTCGGCCTGCAGGCTCTCAACAGCCTTAATTGCCTCTTCACCAGTTTCATATACACCAATTATGCGCTTATCCATATCTATCATCCTCCTTAAAGAATGTAAATTGTCGCTCCCCCTTTACATACCCTAGGAAATGAAAGATCTAAACGTTTTTTAACAGGAAAATATTTTTAGTTAACCGTAACTTAGAAAGGGTATATATAATGATAGTATGCATATTTTAGGAGGTTTTCTGTTTGCTCATCGAGTTACTTAAAGACTTAGTATCAATTGACAGTTCATCGAAAGAAGGAGCCAATGAAGCGGTTGAATACTGTGCGAATTGGCTTAAAAAGCAAGGTCTTGCCGTGAATGTAATCGTTAATAACGGGTATAGAATGCTAGTTAGCGAGATTGGCAGCGGAGATAAGACCCTCATTTGGAATGGCCATGTCGATGTTGTCAGCGGGACGCCGGATCAATTTTTCCCCGAGATTCATGAAGGTAATTTATATGGACGCGGGGCTGCCGATATGAAAGCAGGGGTTGCAGGGATGATGTGTGCATTTTCCGAACTGAAAGATAGGAACCTCGGTTTGAAAATCCAGCTGCAAATCGTATCGGATGAAGAAATTGGCGGGTTGAACTGTTCTGGATATTTAGCAAAACATGGTTACAGAGGGGACTTCGTAATCTGTGCAGAACCGACGCAATTGGGAATCGGCCTCCAGGCAAAGGGGGCCCTTCGCCTCGATATTGAAGTATCCGGTAAATCCGCACACGGAAGCCGTCCATGGGAAGGCGTGAATGCGATCGAAAAGGCATATGAGCTCTATCAAAAAATAAAGGAACTTCCTTTCACCCGGGATCATACGCCCCTGTATTCATCACCTTCACTTAACCTAGCAAAAATAAAAGGTGGAGATGTCTATAATAAGGTACCAGATGCCTGCTTGCTCAGCCTTGATATTCGCTATCTTCCTACGCAAACCATGGAAGAAATCATTGCTCAGATTGAAAGTGTGACAGGTAAGAATATCTACCTTAATATGTACAGTAAGCCTGTAAAAACAGAAGAGTCAGAACCATTCATCACGCTGCTGCGTCCAATTATCGAAAAGAACACCAATCAAGAGGCTGTCATTTTTGGACAACACGGTTCCGCGGATACTGTCTTTTTCGCGGCATATGGTATTCCGGCCATTGAATTTGGACCAAAAGGGGAGAACTGGCATGGCGACAGGGAATGCGTGAATCTCGAATCTGTTGCAGTCTATCAAAAAATGCTAATCGATTTCGCATCTGAATTTGTGTTAGCTTAATTCTACTCATATTAAAAGCCGGCATCTCGTAGATGTCGGTTTTTTTACTTTCTAAAAATATATAGAAATAAATTAT
>NZ_JBHXAS010000013.1:0-70084 GCF_042727425.1 Peribacillus sp. NPDC060253 | reverse complement strand
GCCCCGCTAAAGGGGCCGCTGCTTAACTAATCTTTATGTGACTTCCTTATTCCCCTCTTCAATATCTAACATATCCAACAGGAAGATGAAGATCGGTATCCCGATGATCAAGCCCCATATCCCAAGGAAATGCTCGGAGAACAGTAAAATGATAAAGGTGAAAAACGTTGGAAGATTTGTTTTTGCCGACATGAATTTCGGATTTAAAATATAGCTTTCAAGTGCATGGATCACAACAATCATAATTAACACAGCAATCACTTTTGGCATGCCGCCGATACTATAGGCAATCATGCTAAGTGGAACAAGGGAGATGATGACCCCTGCAACCGGGATTAAACCCAGAAAGAAAATCATGATCCCTAGACCCAGTAACTGTGGGAACCCAAGTATCCATAAAAAAGCTACTGATAGGACGGCATTTGTAAGGGCTATTAAGAACTGTACCTCTATCACTTTTCCGAATGAATTGATGAATATAATGCCAAAGTGGCCTAAGTTTAAGAAAAAAGATTTAAATTTGGCCCGCTTGAATTTAGAAGTGAAGCGAATGATTTTATCCTTTTCCAATAAGAAAAATAGACTAAGCAACATGGAAATGAAAATTTGAAATGCCAGTTTACCGAAATCGGATAGATAAAGGTAGAGTGTATTCATCTGTGTTTGAAGATCGAGCGGCGATTCCTGCTCGTTTATTAAACCAATGGCATATTGAATGACCCTACTATCTGGTGGATGTTGAAAGAAGAAAACAATCTGTGTGACTAATTCCGTGAATTGCAGCGTAATGACCGGTAAATATTTGTAAAGAACAATGGCTAAACAAGAAATGACGATTACGTATAAAAAGCTTATAACAACTTTAGAGTTGATATGCATCACTTTGTTCAGCCGAATCATGATAAATTGCTCCAGCCTTCCCATTAGGAAAGTGAAAACAAATGTGAACAACACAATATTAACCATACTTCCGATGCTTATTAATAAGAGGACTAACACAATCAATGTAATTAACCTTGAAAAACCTTCACTTTGTAAATACTCTTTTACCACTTACCTATCTCCTAACTACCATTCTGCCGTGATAATTCCTTCTACTTTTTATTTTACACGGAATTGTAGGTTTCTACTACAAATACCTTCCATTGACAACAAATTTATTTGAATGATCATTAAGCACTATGATGCGGACGTTAGTTAATACCTTCTTAGCATCCACGTTCATTCGTATATGAAAAAAGCATCTGCCAATTGGCAGATGCTAATCTTCATCCTTTACATCGATATCTTCTGGAATGGGTTCGTTATAATAATCCGCTAATTGCTTTTTATATTTCTCCATTTGCTCAAGATGAGTATTAAACTGCTCTTTAAAAATCAAATGCTGCTCACCGTCATGAACGGTGCGAATTTTATTCTGAACGATCAAACTTTTTATATAAGATTCCGGCATCGATAAATATTCCGCAGTCTCTTTTACTGTCAAGTACATGCCTTCACCCCTTTTGCTTAACTATACTAGATTAGAGGCATAATTTGAAGTGCTTGACCTCAGCGACTTATTCACCTTTCCCTGCTAAGCATGTATGATACCAGCTTAATTGGTAACTTCCTGAACTGATAAGATATGACTTTACCTTTATAAAAACAAAGAGCGTGTTCCAAAAGTAAACTTTTGGAACACACTCATCAATCTATCTATGATACAAATTTTATTCCCATGTTTCTAGTAAAGCATTCGCATCAGCATTTAGATTTGCCTTCACATCATCGTCAATATATTTATCATTTGCCTTTTTGTTTAAAAGTTTCAGGAAGTCTTTCATTTCCTTGACTGCTTGCTTGTCGTTGCCTTTATCCAGTTGATGTTTGGCTTGGTCTAGATGCTTGCTTAATTGGCCTGCTAATCGACGATCGATTGCACCATCACCTGCATACGTACCAACAAGTTTTTCAATGGATTCAATACTAGTCGTGACCACTATCTTCAAAGGGTTCGATGTAACGATATAACCATTCAAACTAACTTTTACATAGACGATCGCCTTTCCTGGATCATGAGCAGTGATGACTCCATCCTTTATCGAAATTACTTTCTTGTTGCTGCTCACATACTTGATAGTTGCTCCGCTTAAATCTGCTGCTTTCCCATTACTATATTTTCCGCTGATATTTAAGTCTGTCGTCTCGGTTCGGAGCAGTTTCGATCGCTTGGTCTTTAAGGCAACGGAATCTAGTCCTACAACCTTTATTGTATAGGTATCATTTATTTCAGGGTTACTTACCAGTGTGGCTTTTACAACTACAGTTCCCTTTTCTTTTGCAGTTACTAGGCCTGTTTTCGAAACACTAGCGACTTCTCCTCCCCTTTCGATCGACCATGTTACTGACTTATCAGTCGCATTAACTGGGAGTACTTTTGCTGCTAATTGAAGCGTTCCACCCTTTGTACGAATTTTCGCAGTTCCATCTTTGGCCGTGATTTCCAGGGAAGTACCATTCGATGGTTTTTGAACAGTTACAACACTTGATACTTCATGACCATCGATAGTTGCTTTAATAGTAACGGTTCCTACTGCTTTTCCAGTTACCATACCTTTCGAATTTACAACTGCAACATCTGTATTGTCAGAGTTCCAATTGATTTTATTTGTATAATTAGCTGGCTTTACAGTTGCATTGAATTGAAACGTTTCTCCTACATTCACGATTGCATTTGAGTTCATGGTTAATTTCGTTGCAGGTACGGTTGGTGCAATTGGATTTGGAATATCTGCCTTATACAAAGTTAAATGGTCCAAATTCACATTACCAATACTGCCATTATCAATTCGATAACTAATTACGTTTTTACCTTTCTTTAAGCCCAAACGTTCAGAGGCAGTAAACCATTCATCCCAGCTGATTGCCGTTTTATCCGGTGTAATTGTTTTTACATGCATACCATTTACATATACATTGATTTTTGCTCTTGCAGGCAATTGTGTCTGAGGTCTATCTGTAGATTCTCCTTCCACTTGTACACCATATGCATATCTCACGCCTACGATATAGTCACCTGCTTTTTCTGCATTAACGACAAAACTTGCTTCAGCACCTGGTTTTTCTGGCAAGTTAATATAACCAGTTCCTTGATAATTTGCATGGCTATTGTCTATTTTAATATCACCATAGTGAATGGCATCTTCCCCTTGATACATATCACCTTGCCCTAAATCACCTGAAGGCAATTCCTGCCATTCATAGGGAGAAACAGGTTGGCCAAAATTAGGTGTACCATCTTCATTCCACCCAAATTTCTTAATGCTTACTTGACGCCACCCATTAATCCCAGTATCTTGATATACTCGTGAATGATAAATCATCCAATCTTCCAAACCATCTGCCGATTTTACAAAGCCTGCTCTGGCAGGACCAGATACATCACTGGTAGATACAAAAACATCATTTGTACGCGTCCAAGAATCCTGGTTTAAGATATCCCCATCTGTATTCGTAAAATAAGATAAACGATAATCATTTCCTGCAAAGTTACCTTCTGACATTGTGATAAATACTTTTCCATCTTTTTGTAATACACGAGGACCCTCCCCGCCGCCGCCTGGTAAGAAAGAGCGATCTGCTGAAATCGTATAAGGGTTATCCATTGGAGCAATTGCCGGTCCGATTGGCTCTCCGGAACCCAAGGTACCCCATACAGCATATAGTTGTCCATTATAGTCAAATACCGTTAAGTCTTTTGCTTGTTTATAATCGCCATTTTCACCTAGATATAAGGCGCCTTTATCCACATATTCCCCTTGGGGATCATCGGTAACCGATTCCAAAACCGTCCCCATATGTTTGTAATCATATTCTTTTAAGTCAGCACAGTAATAAATATACCATTTGCCATCAAAGAAGAAGATTTCTGGAGCAAAAATACGAGTTTGTGTTCCTTGGGAATCAAATACCATTACCTTTTCCCCCTGGTCTGTCAGGGTACGCGATTTGGATACATAAACTTTATTGTTACTTTGTCCGTAAAGTTTTTCAATAAATAATCTATCTTTTGAATTTCTGCTGTCAATTCAGCTTTTTTCATAGTAATAAGTTTCTCTATCGGCAGGAAAAGTGCAGATTCTGGAACGACTTCTTTAACCTGACTTGCACTTTCCCATTTCATACGAAGCCAAGAACCGCCCCATCCTTGTAAATATTCAACTTTAATATCATAATGTTTTCCTGCTTCCAAAGAAACGGGAGTACTTACTTGTTCTTTTTCCCACTCTTGCTTCCAAAAATCTATAATCAATTCACCGTTAATCCAGAGTCTGAATCCATCATCGCCCTCCATGGAGAAGGTATAGTCTTCTGTAAATTCCGGTACTATTGTACCTGTAAAACGAGCAGTATTAAAATCGGGTGTTCCTGAAAATTCATTAAAAATGTCGATAAAAGAATCACCATTTAAATTTGCAACGGCTCTTTCACCTCGTTTATCATCGAACTTAAATACACTAATATCATTTCGATTATCAGGGTTTTTTTCAACTTTAAAGAATTCACCCAGCAATCCGTGACCATCCATAGTCGGATCTGCAGCCCGAACGTTCATGGGTAGGTTAATGATGCTTGCAAAAAGGATGATTGCCAAGAGTATTCCTAACACCCTGTTCATAATGATTCCTCCTATATGCCAATTCAGCTTTTTTTATCCCCAATTAGGGAAGTGGATACTTGATTTCACGCTTTTCTTGTTATCTATTGACAGGGATACACTGAAGATACTTTCATTTCTTGGTGCCACATTTTCCTAGGCAAACCTGTATATCTTGTTGTCATCCGTTCAATAGAGATGATCATGATGACCCTGGTGTAATATTTGCAATTAAAAAAACTAGGCAAACAAGTTCTTTAACAATGAACCCATTAGATTTTTTTCGTCCAATTTACTACCCCTCCCATAATTTTAATGACCATAGAAAAACGAAATGCACCATTTACAAACTCACTTCCGGTCATTTACCCATGCTAAAAACCTGTTAAAGTATCTGACTTTCTTCATCATACAGATTTTAATAAAAAATGTATTTATAATAAAACATGTCTTTTTGTAATTTTCAGTTTTATTTTAATGTATTGTCTTTTTTAGCAACTTTTCCCCAAGATCATCTTACAAATTCTATCCTAATATAAGGCATCTTTTTTAGGGGACTTACTGTTTCCTATGCGATTCTTAAAGGATAAGGAGACAGGACAATCAGTTTACAAATACTTTATATGCCCAACATTTCAAACGAAGATTTTAAGCTGCCTTCAAGCAAAGAGCATGTTCTGCCTACACACCATATGGCTGATAAATCACAGTAATATCTTACAATCCCTCCCAATAACATGTAAGATAATGTTAAAGTAATCTATCCATAGATTAAGAGGAGTGGACAAAATGACCTTCTTTTATGTCATTCTTGCAGCAATTTTTGCTATCTTTCTGGTCACTTTAGTGAAGCGGCAAAGTGAGCCGGCTAAATTAGAACGCTATCAACATGAATTCCGTAAATTTCATGCGGAAACTTTAGATTTGCAAGCAACGGAAATCGTTTCAGAAGAATTGATTGAAAAGCTTAACAAAGCACTGGATTTCGATTATATGGAAAAGGTCAATACTGAATTCCGGCAGAAGCATCCCAGGGAATCGCAGATAAAGGTCAATCAGACTTGGCGTGAATTGAAACGCTACTTGATTATGGCTGCCGTGTTTGGAAAAGTTGAAATGTTTAATTCAGGCATTGATGAGCTGTGGCATATCATGCTGAATTATAGACAGGAATATGATGAGTTTTGCCAGGCTTTCATTGGCAGGACCATTCAGCACCATCCTCATTCAGAACCCGCTTTCAAACCCGAAGAGCGCACTCTTTTTGACTTTTACTATGTTCAGCTATTTACGGTGGACTCCCCTTCCCTTCAAAAATGGGGCAAGTTTTTCAAACATGATAAAGGGCAAACGCTTCTCCGCGATTTTGAAACGTTGGAGCTTGAGCAGTTAAAAGAGAAATATATGCGGAAACCGACAAGTATACAAGCGGAACGGACCTTTGAATCTTTCACTTCCCAATTTAAAGAAAATCGCCCCATGACAGAATTGAATTGGCGGAAAACGTACGATCAGACGGACTACGCAGCTCCTGCCTATTTCACTTATGCAAGCACCGATGATTTTGACAGCGAATTTAAAGATATTTTCGGAAATGAATCGAACACAGTTTCCTCTGGATCCGGCCATGTCGGTCATGGTGACCATAGCAGTTCCCATGACAGCAGTTCTGATTCCTCATCTAGCTGTTCTTCATGCAGTTCTTGCTCGTCTTGAGCTCCACAAGAAACGCTTGGAATGCCCAAGCGTTTCAATTTGATGCGATGGATGATAATGAGTTACGAAAATTCAGACCAGTTTTTGTATATGCAAATTGGGAAATAGAAATTCATGATTGGCCAGAGGAAATAAAAAAATAGAAGAAGAGAAAGAGAGCTTTTAAGTGCTCTAAGTTTGTAGACAAAAGGAGTTCCATCTAAATTTCAAAACAAGAATGGAATGGGTGTGCGAGACTCCTGCGGGAAGAGCGCGTCCATGGGAGACCCCGCAGGAGCCATGGTCGCCGAGGGCTGACCGCCCAAGAAAAGCGAGTACCTGGAGTGGGACGCAACAAAAAAAAACTGTATTCAAGCCCGATTATTAACGAGTTTGCCTACAGTCTGAAACGCTTGGATACCCAAGCGTTTTTATTTTGCCCAATTTTCCTGCTTCATTAATTCCAGCGATTGAACCAATCCTTGATTCTTTGTTTATTTTTCTCAAGAACCTCCTTCGATGTCCGGTTATCTTTTTGTTTTTTCCATTCAAAGAAAGAGGCAATTCCGATAAGCAGCCCTCCGCCGATGATTAAATACAGCCACCATGGCATCTCGCTCCACATCGAATTGGTGTTACTATAAACATTGAACAAAATGGTGCCAGTTCCAGCGATGAAATAGGATTTATATTTCAGCATGAATCCAAAGAGCATGGCCGCCAAAGACACTGTGCCGATAATGAGCGCATCATATAAGGTATTGCTTGCCATTGCATCAATGATCAAGACCAAAAACAAGAGAAAGACGATGCCAATCTCAATATATTGCGTGATTTTACCTTTAACATAGACTTTCTTCAGCAGAATGGTGCTGACGATGAACAGCGGCAGAATATCAGCCTCCTCCTCAAGGACAGCAGGTATCGTGATTTGGTTGATGATGACCCAATACGGATATAGACTGAACAATATCGCTGCAGCCAAATGGATTTTTCTTTCTACCATTCCTGATGTCATGCTTCTCATCAGGATGAAATATGTTGGTATTAGAAGGGCTGCGATGATTTCCAGAATGAAATGTGCAGGCTCCACCGTCAAAACATTCATATTCATGGCCAGTAAAAGTAGCAGACCATATATCCTGTAGGAATCGACCGTTATACCCTGATCTTCCTTTTTAAATAGTCCATCGAAATAACGACGGCTTAAAAGCAGCATCACTAGCATGCAAATGAAAAGAACCATCACCCCCATTACAACCGATAGGTTCCCGGCATAGACCACGATGCTTAAGAAAGGATACAAACTGACTAGAGCAGCAATATTAGCATAGATTCTCCTTGCTTGCCGCTCCTTTGTTAAGGTTCTCAGTAATATGAAATAAGCCGTTAACAAGAGCGATACAAAAACCTGAAGTAACTGATGCTTGGTATCATTAAAAATCTCCACATTCATGTCGATCAAAAAGAATAAACCATAGATTCTAAACGGATCGAAGCTTCTCCCTTCTTCGTTTTTCTTGAACGACCCGTTGGAATAAACCATACTTAGCAACAACATTCCTGCCATACAGACAAAAAGAACAGCCAAACTCGTGAAGATCGGAAGCGTATGGGCATAGTCTTTGATATTCATAAACGGGAAAAGGCCGATGATAACCGCTATTCCTGAGTAAATGTTTCTTTCTTTCTCCTGAATCGTGAAGCGTCTCATCAGGATGAAGTAGCTCGGTAACAGTAGGGAAACTAAAATCCCCAATATCCCAAAACCCCTATCCCTCATAAACACTTCCAGATTCATGGTACATATATATAACAGGCCGTATATCCGATAATAATCAATGAATCTCATTGTTCCCTCTTGTTTGACCAAACCCTTGAAATAGCGACGGCTAGCGAACACCATCACAGCCGTGCATACAAACAATACGATAAACGCCATAACCAGAGGTAATGTATTTACATACATATTGTAGAAAATGAACGCCAGGCTTAAAGGAACCACAGCGTAGTTCCGCCAATTCCTTTTCATGAGCAGATACCAAGCAAACAAGAACTGTACTGTCAGCAGCCCTACCCAGACCGCTTCCCGGTTTAGCGGAAAATCCCGGATTGCCGTTTCCAATATGGATATAGTAATCGCCAAATGAATGAATGGAATAAGGTAATACTCCATGATGCCTTTCCAATTCTTATTGGATGCAGCCCACAAAAATGTGATGATTCCTGCTGTTATCATCATGCATAATGATGTGATGAATACTATTTGCTCCATGTTTGCCAAAAATAAATGGACCTGTAGGAAAAGCACGGAAAAACCTAGATAGGTAAATACGTATTTTTCCCACTTCGCACGTGAACTTATAGCACTGAACATATAAATCATCAGCTGTGCAACATATAAAAACGGCGAACTTTTCGTTTGGACAATAAGCAAATACCCAATAGGGATCGCCAGTAAATTGGCTAGATGGCTGGCGTAAAGGAAGTACAGTTTCCCATTTTTCGAATATTTCCCTAGCACTTCTCCTAAAAGGAAAAAGATAAAAGGGCCGAACAACACGAACGTAATTTTCATCACCATTGAACCAAAATCAAAAACATCATAGAGTGAAGCATATAGGCCAGCACTTGTAATCACGACAGGCACCCAAAATATGTGCTTCCGATGCACATGGACGGACCAACCGTTTATTGCAGAAACTAGGGCCAAAACCCCGCTTGCCCCCAATGGATTCAGCGAATCGAACGGAATCCATATAAAGGAAAGGAGAGAAAGAATCTGTCCACTATAACAAAAAACAGGAAAGAATGTATGAAATCCCTTTTTTACGGTGTAAGCCGCAATGATGGAAATCAGTGAAACCGCCATTAAATAGATACTGACTGGGATATTTGAACGGACCCAGCCGGCACTCTCCATCAAATATGGATAGAATGCAACCAAAGCCAAGACAAAAGTGATGGGAAATCCATAAACGGCGTTTTCCTTCATGTGCTTTGTATCGTCTTTTAAATATGTGATAAAGAAAAGCCCAGAGATCATGACGAGGGCAACACTAACTGCAAGCCAATCCATTTCGCTAAATTTACTTGCTAGGATTACGAGCATGATCATTGGGGAGATAAGTAAGATACTACTCTTGAACAAGCTGTACCTTGGATGACGATTATATAAATACAATCCAAGATATTGAATGACCTGAATAATAAAAATCAGATTCAAAACGGTAGACAAAGAGAATGCTAAGGCAAAGAAAAGATAGACGAACGCTAAATTGAAAACACCAACGGCCGGGTAGGTGAAGCTTTGATTTCTCGATTGAAGGGAAGCATAAACAAGCTGTGCGGAAACGATCATGAGCGCAATGAATAGTTGCTCATAGTTTTCCTGATACACCATCGCGTTTATATATAAGAAGACAATTCCACTCTCAATCAAACTGGTAAACATGAAGTTCTTGGAAAGCTTAGTCATTTTCACTTTAGCCAAATATTTCGATAGAGCCGTAAAAATGATGGGTACAAGTGCAAAAGCAATGACCGAGTACTCGCTTAAAATAGAATTAAAAACAAAATGTATATAACCATACGTAAAAATGGCGCTAAAAGCCATTTCATAATATTTCTTTTGGAATTTAACGGCAAAAATCAAAAACAAAGCAGCAAAGACAATCAACGTTAGTGAATAAGCAAGGTTACTTGCAAATAACGTCAAAATCACAAAGGCTTCCACAATGATCTTAAACTGGATGAATTGAAAAATGATTGGTTTGAATAGTGTTAATGCTTTTTGATTTTTCAATTGCTCAACATTCCATAATAAGATGATGTTAAGGGCGCCAATCGCCAAAAACATCCACTCGATAGTCGGCGTCAAAAAGGCTAAGCCGAAATAGCAGGTAATGCCAAACGTAAATATGGAAATGAAAATGAATATTTTCGACTTAAAGTAGTCAGCAATCTTAACATATATGGCTAAGCAGAGTAATCCTCCAAGGAACCCCAGCAGCCCCCGCCCCCCACCATGAAGTGAAAGATACTCTCCAAAGATCTGATAATATGATGCTGATAAAATCGTTATCGGAATAAACAATCCCGCTAATGTCAGGAACGCAAAAGCCGTCTGTTGAATTTTCAGCTTCGAAGCGATGAAGGCCATTCCCGTGAAAATGACGGATACCATTCCAATGAAGATAACTTTCAGGATTGCATTCAAATCCCCCCATGAAGTGGTAGCCAAAATCAACCCACCGAACAGAAGTAATATGACCCCGGTGAGCAGGACGACAGAGATATTCCGTTCCCTGATTTGCTCAGGTGTTTTCTTCGGCTTTGCCGGTTTTACCGGTTGCTCCCGCTTGATTACCTGCTGTTGCTGTTGAATAACCTTTTTCCTTTCTGTGCCATTCGCCATGACTGGTTCAGGACTTTCCTCCGAAACCAATTCCTTAAGGTCATAACCGATCTTCTCATCTTTCATTTTTGATTGGTTCAATCCAGCAGATTCCTGTAATTCTAATGAGCCTTCTTCTTCAATCAGGCTATCTTGATCCCTCTTCACGAAACTTTCACCCATGATGGGGTCAGGTCTTTGATTGGATTTCTTTTTTTCATGCTCCAAGCGCTTTTGTTTATAGATCACTAATAGGAAATGCCGATCGTATGCCCTGCTAATCCGGATATATTCTGATTTATGGATCAGCCGCCTTTCCCATAAAGCGTCCAGTTCTTCCTGGAAAATACGCTTCCTTTTTTCTAATGTCATTTCTTCATTTGAAGAATCATTCATCCCCAAGATTCCCCTTCCTTCACATGGACCTTATATCATCGTATGTATATTCACTTTTCGATAATAACAAAGTTTTACCATTTTTTAAATATTAAGGATGATTCCATCAGAAAAACAAATGACACCAGCGACATTCCAGCAATAAAAAAAAGAATGACTTCTCCTGAAGTCATCCAATGTCCTTACATGGATTTTAGCTTATCCTCACTTCTGATAATCCATAAATAAACGAGCATCGAAATAAAAATCGAGATGGCTGCGGTGATATAGATACTCCTATAACCAAAGAGAAAGCCAATTTGCCCGAACATGATGGCACCTATGCCCACTCCAAGGTCAAAAAAGGAAAAGTACGTTGCATTCGCCATCGCCTTCCGATTTGGTGCCGTTTTTTCAATGGACCATGCCTGCAACGCCGGCTGAACGGAGCCGAACCCAAATCCATAAAGCACTGCCGCAATGAAAAGGACCACTTCACTTGGCATCCAAGCTAGCAGCAGCATCCCTGCCATTATGAGTACTGTCGAAGGCAGAAAGATTGCCCGATGGCCCCTTCGATCATATAATCTGCCTGAGAATAACCTTGTGACCATGAGGGCCATTGCATAAACCAAAAAGTACCACTGAATTCCTTCCACGCCTTTTTCTGCTGTATAAAGGGGAAGGAAAGTCGCAATTCCACCAAATGTAACGGAAATGAAGAAAATGAGCAAAGATGGCTGGAGGGCACTTTTTTCATAAACATCAAACCTTTTGGCTACCACTGACGTTGATGGATCAGTTCCCACTTTTTGATATCGAATAAGTGATGCCGTAATGATGGCAAACAAGCCTAATAATGAGCAGATTAAAAACAACTCTTGAAACGGAAGGATAGTAACTAGAAAAAGACCCAATGCTGGCCCGAATGCCAGTGCTAAGTTACCCGATAATCCGTAATATCCCATCCCCTCACCACGCCGTTTCGCAGGGATTATATCGGAAGCAATCGTGCCTGAAGCCGTTGAAGAAAATCCCCAGCCGACGCCCTGTACAATCCGCATCATGAATAACAAGCCGATGCTCCCCATAAAACCGAAGGAGCCCACCGACAATGCAAAAATGGCTAACCCGGCAAGAAAAACGATGCGCCTTCCCTTCGTCTCCAATAATCTGCCGGCAATTGGCCGAACAAGCAAAGCCGAAAAGGTGAAGATCCCAAGGACAGCCCCCACCAGGCGATCGTCACCTCCAAGCTGCTCAACAAACAATGGGAGGGTTGGCATCGTCATTTGAAACCCCATGAAGATGCACAGATTGGCCAAACAGATCATGATAAAGTCACGCGTCCAGATTTTGTCAGTACCTCTTACCCGTTCATCCACTAAGGTTTCCCTCATATCCCTTCACCTTCTAATAAATATAGTCATTGCCAGTTTACTAAAATCGGTTAAAATAAGCGAATGATTTATTTCGTGTACCTAAATATATATATATAAATAAAAGCCCACTATGACACTGGGCTCCTCCTTTAACATTCATAATGAAAAGCTGACATAACCCTTTTCGTCTACTTACCTTCCGTATGCAAACTAACAATTTAGTTTCGCCATGCTGTCATACATACTACCATTGCCCCTATTCATCATTCATACAGCGGAACGACTCGGAATCCTTTTAGTTGAAACGAATCCCGCCAATCTAATGCCCAGGAATCAACCATACTGCTAGTGAGGAATGGTAGTATCGCCCTATCTTATTGTCCCCCATATCCTTCATCTAACCGACCGAACGAGTTTCTGTTCTTTTCTTCGCCGTTTATCTTGAAACATTTTTTGATCTGCTTCCATGAATAAGCTATCCATATTCCCTTTGGAATGCGAACGGTAAGCATGCCCGAATGACATACTGATGTGAAGGCCTTTGTTAACAGAATTATGTAAAAGGATTTCTTCATTTAATAATTTACAAAGAGATTCCACTTCTCGCTTACTTCTATCAATCAATAGAATGGCAAACTCATCTCCTCCCACTCTTGATACAACAGCGATGTCCGAAAAAATTCCTTTCAATAGATTTGCCGCTTCTTTAATCAATTCATCCCCTCTCTTATGGCCATACGTATCATTCATAAATTTCAGTTCATCTAAATCACACAATATCATCGCAACCTGAGTGTCAAAATCTAGATTGGATTTGGCAGATATATTATCGAAAAACTGTCGATTATGGATATTCGTTAATGGGTCATGGGACATTTGATACTCCATATCCTGTATGAATCTCACTCTTTCATCGATATTCCGAATGATTCCTTGAACGGCTACCAATTGCTCTTCTTCATATATAGGTGTAGCATATTCCTCGAACCACAAATAGTTCCCCTCGTTATCTCTCCATCGTTGAATGACCGGCTTAGTATAATCAATCCCAACGTATACCTTTTCATTTAGGATTTCAAAGTCATCAGGATGAATTCTTTCAAAAGGCAAGGAAGGGTCATTGTAAGCTTCTTCCAAGACACCCTGACCTAAAAATGTATTGATGGATGGACTTAGATACCTAAACTTGGAACTTGGATTTGATTCGTAACAGTAGATAATATCCTTAGAACTTTCCACTATATTAAAAACCTTTTTTTGCTCTTCGAATCCTTTCTTCAGATAATCCTTTTCCCTTTTCTTGCGAGTGAAGATCGTACGTTTAAATATATCTAATGACAATTTATTGAATTTCATTCTACAGCCCCCATACTTTTGAAGTCATTTTCATTAAAATTTTTCCCTTGGGTTTGATGGCGGACTTACACGGTTCATTCACGACTTTTAACATAATTATCCTTTCTATATTATAATTCCAAAAACATCTAAAAGGAAAAACATTAAATGTATTTCCTTATGAAAGGAGACAGCTGTTTTGGCTTCCGTTTATGATTCATTCCTAAACCTGTATTACCATAAGCCAAAGTCCGTTCATGAAAATAAACTGGCCGCTTCACTGAAAAAAGCAGACCCTAATGGGTCTGCAGTTTTTTTAGATTTTTAAAATTTGACCGTTGATTTCCCCTCCAGGCACTCGCTTTCCGCGCTTTTGCGCCTGTGGGGTCTCCCTTGGACTCGTTTTTCCCGCAGGAGTCTCGTACACCTGTTCCAATCAACTTTGTTTTAACAGTTAGATAGAACTCATTTGCCTACAGTCTTTTTGTTTTAAAATAGAAGTATTAAAACTTTAGGTGATATGGATGCTTTCTAAACATAATTTTATTCAGCGAGATTAACTTGAAATGATTACTTTAGATCAACTGGTACCACCTAACCATTTGGTTCAAATTAAATAAAAAATCAAAAAGGCTTCGGGATGGGACCATTCCGAAACCTTTTTGTCTGCTTTTTCATGTTTCAAGGCTATTTCGTTACTTCTATCTTTCCATTATTCGTTTCCAATTTCACTAAGTTTTCACCCTTGCCAATGACAGTATTGCCATCATACTTACCAAGGATATCTATTTTCCCATTGTCTACATGAACATCAAAGGTCGTATTTGTCGGTTCATTCTCTGTTTTGATCATGATTTTACCGTTATCACTTTCGAGGTCAATCATCCTATCCAGGTCTTTCGTGGCCAATCTGATTATACCATTATTCGATGACCCCACCAGATTACCCTCTACATGATTAAGATCGACTCTTCCATTAGCGGATTTCACTTCGACTTTTTCGGTTATTATTTCATTTAATTCCACCCGGCCATTTTGAGATTCCACATATAGATTTCCAATTTTCAGTTCTGACATTTGCACTCTACCATTATCGGATTCGACGACAAATGATTTATAAGATTTATCAGGCACATACACCTTTAAATGTAAGGGTTGAATATGAAAGCCAAAGCTAAAGGTACGTTGATCTTTTAATTTTACTGATAGCTTCTTCCCTTCTACAGCTGCAGTGAAATCTAACTTGGAAACATCCACCCCTTTTGAAACCAACTCTATCGTGGTGTCCTTATCCTTCGTTGGAATGATTTCGACAGTTGCATTGTCAGTGTCGATTTGCACGTCCGTAACGATATCCGAAATCGTCTTCTTCTCTGTAGTCGCTTTCTGATTCGTCACTTGGGAAAACGTAAACATACTTCCAATTACTCCAATCAATAACAATACAAGTGCAATGATCGATAATTTTTTAACATTAATCATTTTTCAAACCGCCTTTCACAAGGGAAGCGTTAAATTTCAAATAGCGAATGAATCCTTTAGTTAAAGCACTCGTAGCGACAAACATTCCCATGGCAATGAAAATCCCAATCCCGCATAGTCCCAAGGCAAAGAACAGATCAAACAATTGAAAGCTGCCCACTATAAGGTTAAAAAGTACACCAAACGGAGCAAGAATGAATGATATCGCCGCTGCCCATCCTGCAATAACAACTCCAACCAATGCTATAAAAGGTCCCAAAACGATGACTAAATTAAAAAATCCCAAACCAATGACTGCCCAAACGGCCCGCATTACATTACCGGCAGAAGTCGTTTGTTCGACTTGACCAAGATGGTAGGAGGCCAATAGTTCCTTTGAGATCTGTTTAGGATTCCCAAGTGATGTGGAAATTTCCTGCTCTGTCTTCCCTTTTTCCATTCCAATTGCGAAATACTCTTCGTAATCTTGCAGGATATCCTGCCGTTCCTCTAAGGAAAGCCTGCTTAAAGAGGCGTTCAACTGTTTTATAAACTGTTCTTTATTCATTGGTTCACACCTTCCTCAATTAATTGATTGACCCCTTTGGAAAACTCATTCCATTCCGTCAGCAACTCTTGAAGGTATTTCCGGCCCTTGTCTGTTAACTTATAATACTTACGCGGCGGCCCTTCTGTAGATTCTTGCAAATAAGTCGTAAAATATTCTTCCTTCGTCAATCGTCGTAAAAGTGGATATACGGACCCTTCTGATATCTCAATCTGATTTGAAATCTTCTGTACAAGTTCATAGCCATAGCGATCCTGCTTATCCAATAAGACAAGGACACACAGTTCCAAGACACCTTTCTTAAATTGTACATTCATGGCGCCATCACTCCTTCCAAAAATTTTTCAGTATAGTTCAATAAACAGTA
The DNA here is from genome assembly GCF_042727425.1 of Peribacillus sp. NPDC060253. NCBI lineage: Bacteria > Bacillati > Bacillota > Bacilli > Caryophanales > Bacillaceae > Peribacillus > Peribacillus sp. NPDC060253. The sequence goes on along the minus strand of NZ_JBHXAS010000013.1, from coordinate 53,866 downwards.
CTGAACATCGAATAATACATCCTATGCAAATAATTTACCACACGGTATTGTTTATTGCAAGGTACTGAAAATATTTATTTTTTTGTCATACATGCCCTCCAATGAGGGTAGAAGAAAATTAAGATATATTCAAAGCTGAGAGAGAATACGTTGTATAATAGTAAAATATGGAAAGGGGGAATTGTTTTGGCCAAAAAACAAATAACGAAAAAACGATTCGAGTTTCTCGAACATGAATTTAATTACCTTGAAAAAGGAGGAGTCATTTCCCAGCAAGAAAAAGAGAGGATGTTAGCTTCCTATAATGTAAAAGGAAATTTGAGCTTCATTACTATACTATTATCCATTGGGGCACTTCTTTTAGGTTTAGGCGTATTGACCTTCGTTGCCAGCAACTGGATCTATTTGAATAAAGCCGTTAAATTCCTACTTATCATTGCATGCCTCATCGGAGTGAACTTTGCTGGTGTAAGGTGGCAGGTACGCTTTCCCAAAACGTCACGAAGTCTGCATTATGCAGGTATTCTGATTTTTGGTGCAGGGATTTTTTTAATTGAGCAGATGTTTAACATAAGCATCAATTTCAATAGTTCATTTTTATTATGGGCCATCGGAACGGTATTCATCGGTTACTATTTAAAGGATGTCTTCATTCTCCTTTTTACATCATTCCTGCTTTTCATTTATATTAACGGAAGTATATTCCTTGATGAAACGTCTTATCCGCTAGCGATTCTTGTGTCTTTACCAGTTTTATACATCACATTAAAGAAGTTCGATTACCCTAAATATCTGGCCTTTTCCCTTAACGCTTTAGCCATCAATACAATCACTTTATTTTTAATGGAATTCGTGCCGAAGTTGGATTTTGATAATTCGAATACGATTGTCCTTTCCATTCTATTTGTGTTGGGAATCCTGCTGGCCTATATTCCAGTCAGAAATAAATTACAAAACATCACCCACATACAAGGGCATATCTTACATGGTATTTCAGCACTCTTCCTTACTTTTGATTTTTCAATCTGGTTCCCTTTAGCATATTTCGTATTTCTACTATATCTCATTCTCAAAGGCAGTTTGACCAGCATCGTGATCATATGTGCACTGATTTTCAGATATTATCTCGATTCCTTTGACTTCCTGCCAAAATCACTTACATTCATCATCGGCGGCATCATGCTTATCGGTTTTGGTTTCTTCTTTGAAAATCGACGAAAAAAAGGAGGAGCTCTCAATGAATAAGTCATCGTTTCGACCACACATCGTATTCACCATTCCTGTCTTGATTCTTTTAGTCTTGGCGATTCCTCCAGTCTGGACAACAATGACAGGAGATGAAATCAAGATCAAAACCGCTCCGGTCGACCCGACTGACTTGTTTCGTGGCAGCTATGTGGCCTTGAATTACGAAATTGAATCCGTTAAGCCTTCACAACTCGAAGACTCGATTAAATCCGAGTTCAAAACAAGAAATATGGGTGATTATAAAAAGGTATATGTACGTTTGAAACAAAACACTGATGGACTTTATGCTGTCGATTCCGTGACGAAAGACAAACCCAGCAAAGGCATTTACCTTAAAGGGGAATTGGAAATCCCTTATGACCTGCAAAATGTTACAACTGTTCATATCAGATACGGTCTGGACAATTATTTCGCATCCGAGGAAAAGGCAAAGGAAATGGAGACCGATGCATTGGCCAATCCTTCAGTGGCGGTAGTAAAGGTTCGTAATGGCAATGTTGTATTAACGGACATTGTCATTGAATGAATGCATCCCCGTAAACTGGCAAAAAGAGCATCGGATTTTCGATGCTCTTTTTTTGTTGGACTTTTTAATATGGTAGTGTTACTTAATGACCCGTTTTGCTCCGATATATTTATCTTTCCAATACTTATCACTCATTTTGACAACCTTGACACCTTTGGTGGTGGTCCCGATAAATGTCCCATTTCCATAATAGATTCCTACAAAGGAGACCTTCCCCTTAATGCCTGTAGCATAGAAGACCAAATCTCCAGCTATTAAGTCTTTTTGTTTCACGGTCTTGCCTATTTTATATTGGTCGGCACTTGTTCTCGGAATTTTCATTTCTGTCGCTGCACTTTTATATACATACTGGGTCAGACCGCTTGCATCGAACCCTTTAGGTGTCGTCCCTCCGTATTTATAAGAGCTTCCCACCTGCTTCTTTGCCAAAGCGGCCACTTCTTCACCATAATTGATGGACGCTGAAGCATTAGCCGGACTGAATATGAATGCGGCCAACAATGCCATAAGTAAAACTATGGCTGCAAGCCACTTTGAAACTGGTAAACGATAACTCATCCTTTTTCCTCCCCAAACTGAAAATGAACCACAATTTTAAATGTATGTTGCCTTTCGGTTTTCATGCCAAAAAGCATCTTTTTTACTCATCCATCTTCTTCTCTGCCCCAAAAAAATAACCAGATAATACCGTTGTGTAACTAGACGGTGTTATCTGGTTTCCCCTACATCTTCTGTAGATTAAAAGAGATCAAGGCCAATTATTTAGGTTCCTGGTATGTTCGAGCATTCTCGCTGTCTCTTATGCCTTTCGTGGTATGATCGACCACACCTCCGACACCAAAGAATGTAAGCGCTATAAAGTTAATGATGCCCAGAGCCCCGCTCAATGCATCATCAGAAATGGTGAAGCCTATTGGAGTGATGAAATTGTTTATGAACGCCGCAACCATCTGTGCCAATATTAAAAGCCCAGGAAGGAGTACAGTGAATATAAACGTCGGATTCTTAAGGCGCACTTTCCAGTTGATCATTGCTATGCCCCCTATCTATCATATTATGTCCGCTTCATTGAAGAAAGTTTCGGACTTGCTATATATTATGCTGCTTGTCCTTTTTACGTTCGGAGATTCCATGAAATAATATATCAATCTAGTTTCCATACTAAAAAAAGGTCCACCTGGGGATGGACCTTCTTAGACTACAAAATAGATTTCAAAAAAACGCTAGAGTTTGCCTTACTTTAACAAGTAAGTAACAACTTCCTCAAGCTCTATAAATTCCTCAGCGTGCCAGTTGATATCTTCCTTTTGAAAATAATCTTCTGCCTCCATTGGTAAATTGGTAGTCCGCAAACCCTTTCTCTCAATCTCCCCCGGAATGGCCGCTGCCGACAAGTCCTCAGCCATCCAAAACCGTTTATACTGCTGAGCCAATTTGTCTTTTTCGAACTCTCCTACCATTTGCCCCCGGTTTATAAATATCAGGTAATCGGCAAGCCTGCGAATATCCTCCATTTCACAAATGCCTTAATGATACTTGCTGCATTGTCTGTCCTGTTTCTTTCTAAATAAATTCACGAAAAGTAAATAAGCGGGAGAAAACAAAAAGAAAGAACGTTCGATCCGAGATCGAGCGTTCCTTTAACCTGAATATATTGAATGCTGGATTTTTCACACTCCAATTTTCTCCTCCAAAAACACTCGAATCCGTTCAGCTGCTTCCGTCAATCTCTCAGCCGGTTGGACCAAGGCCATCCGGACATACCCTTCACCCTGCTTCCCAAAAGCATCGCCAGGTACCACTGTAACCCCTGCTTTTTCAATCAAGGCATAGGAAAAATCGCGTGAATTCCAGCCAGCAGGAATTTGGGCCCAAATGAACATGGTAGCAGCTGTTTTCGGCACATGCCATCCTCCTTTTGCAAGGCCTGATATCAAGGCATCACGACGTGACTCATATTCCTTCACCTGATCGGATAGCAGCGAAAGGTTTGAAGTGAGCGCCATTTCAGCAGCTTTTTGGATGGGATAAAAAACCCCATAATCGATGTGTGATTTTAAAGTTCCCAGTATGTTCAATGCATCGCGATTGCCAACGACATACCCAATACGGCAGCCGGCCATGTTAAATGTTTTCGAAAGTGAATTAAATTCAATCCCCACTTCCTTGGCACCCGGGATGGACATAAAACTAATTTGGGGATGATTATCAAATATCAACTCTGAATAAGCAAAATCATGAACCACCAGGATCTCATTCTTTTTTGCAAACGCGATGACTTCTAAAAAGAATGCTTCATCCGCAAGGGCGGTGACTGGATTTCCTGGATAACTGATGATCATCATTTTCGTTTTTTTCACTATTTCATCCGGAATTCGGTTAAGCTGCGGCAGGAAACGATTCTCGGCAGTAAGCGGCATCGGATGTATGATTCCGCCAGCAAGCTCTACACTCGCTTCGTAAATTGGATATCCCGGGTCTGGCACCAGCACATGATCTCCCGGATTTATCATCGCCATTGCCAAGTGTGCAAGGCCATCCTGGGATCCCATCAGTTGGAGGACTTCCTTTTCTTCATCCAGTTCAACTCCGTAACGCTGCTGATAAAAATGACGGACTGCTTTATGGAATTCAGGCGTACCTTTTAACGTATACCCATAGGAACTAGTATCCTGCGCATACTTCACAAGCGTATCTATTACAAATTCAGGCGGTGGTAAATCAGGACTTCCAACACTCAGGTCGATAACATCCAACCCTCGTTTCATTGCATCCTGCTTGCGGGTCGCCAGCTCTGAAAATATTCCTGTTGTGAATCTTCCGACTTTTTCAGATGGAGTCATATTCATTATGTGATTCCCCTCCATTAATAATCTTTTTCTATCATTATAGCAATCAATCTCTAGCAGTTTATATCCCTTTATTAGAACTGTTGAGTATCTGTTCAAATGCTTCATCAAGATGATTGAATTTAAATGTATACCCTTCCTTTTCCAATCTTTCAGGTAAGACCCAGCGACTTTTTAAAATCAATTCAGTTTCCGTCCCCATAAAGAAGGCCCCCATTTCAAGCATGGGTGATGGGCAGGGCATTCCTATCGTTTTATTCATGGCCTTTCTCAAATGGGCCATCAGCTCACGATTTGTAACTGGGTGCGGAGAAGAACAATTGAATACCCCGCTCAACTCTTCATTTTTTCTCAGGAATAGGACAATGTTAAATAAATCATCAATATGTATCCAACTGAATTTTTGATTTCCCGAACCTTGGTGGCCACCCAGTCCAAATTTAACCAAATTCCTAAATGGGGTCATCACTCCCCCATCGCCCAAAACAATGGCGATCCTCAAAGCAATTTGTCTCGTCTTGGGTAACTGGAAATCAAAAAATGAGCGCTCCCATGCTTTCGCTACATCAACGGAAAAGCCTGAACCGATTACCCCCTCCTCCTCTGTCATTGGTTTATCTTCAGCGTGCCTGTATATCGTTGCCGTACTTGAGTTTATCCATAATGAAGGAGGATTTTCACAATGTTCAATCGCTTGTCCGAGCACTTCAGTCGTTTCGGTTCGTGAATCTAAAATTTCTTTCTTATTCTTGGCATTATAGCGGCAATTGACTGTTTTTCCTGCGAGGTTGATCAACATATCCGAATTATCGATCGTCTCCCTTATTCCTACTTTATCTTCCCAGCCGATATGCGGGGTTTGCCTGGAGATGATCCTCACCTCATACCCCAAGTTCTTGAAATGCCGTTCAAAGTATTGACCGACAAAACCAGTCCCGCCAGCTAAAACCACTTTCTTCAGCATATAACCAACCCGCTTTCTTTTATGAGTGAATAGGTCGAATGATAACTATTTTTAACCTTTTTGTGATTTAATTCACAATTATACCATCTTATTACATTAAGTGGTATCACGAATACATAACATACGACGTGCAATAATTGGTGAACTTGTCCAAGCAAAAAGGGATATTACACATAAATTAGTAATGTGGAAATTTATAAAACAAAGGGATGATTGCAGTGTCAAACAAAAAACTAAGAAGAACTGGCGGATCCAATACTGGCAATTCCGGAAGTGAAAATAGCAAAGGCAGGACTGCCTTGAAAAAAATCTTGAATGATTTATTAAACAATAATAGAAATACTTCAATTAAGGAACCTACTTCAATCAAGGAACCTACTTCAATCAAGGAATTCAGAAGGGATTAAGAGATTTCTCTTATGAGATTAACATGGAAACCCTTTGGATTATTCTAAAGGGTTTCCATATTAATAAACAATAATATGATTTCCGCATTTTCGTTTAATAGAGTAAAAGGAGAATTTATGATGTATTTTCGAGACTGGAAACCTAAAAAAGATATCAAGAAATTAACGGATATTACAGTGAGTAATTTTCGGGTTTCGTCTGATACAGTGCTTGAAATTTTACAAAAGTCACATAAGGTACTTGTGATTTGTAATGATAAAGGTAAAGTAGTCGGTTTTCTTTGTTATAATCTTTATTTAACTAAAGTAGCTCATATTAATTATGTAGTCCTTGACCAGAAATATAGAGGAAAGGGAATTCTACAATCCCTTTTACCAGAATTAGTAGCTTATGTGAGGCAAAAAGGGATTCTTGTAGTGTCCGGTTTTGTTAACAAAAATAATCCTGAAGCATTGCAAAAATTTAAAGACTTTGGATTTAAACCGATTTTAACCATTCATGATGACATTCTAATTCAATCACTAATTTAAAAAGGTCCTCCTGCCCGCTATTAGCGTAATTAAGAAGAAATATTAAGAAAAATACAATCTGTTTTACCCTTCCATAGCTCTGTCTGTTACAAATACGTAATCTCAGGATCAATTTATAAATCATGTGTTCCTCCATACAAAACAAGGGAAAAAAGCCTATGAATTCTAAACGAATTCATAGGCTTTTTTCCCTTTACTCTCTTTTGAACAGACCTCGAATCTGTTGTTAACTTTTCCATTTAATCAAAATAATACCAAAACTTCAACGTCCATTCGTGTATAGTGAATGTATACTTCCTTAAAAGGAGAGAAAATTATGATATCAATCGATCTAATTATCTTAAACCTGGAAGAAGTAAGAAGAAGAAATATTAAACTATGGACTTCAATACCTAAAGACAAACTCCATTGGAAACCGGACGACGTTGCAATGAGTTGTTTAGAAATGGTTAGGCATGTCCTTGATAGTGAGCACTACTATCCTTTATCTATTAAAAATCAAGGTAGCTTACCAGTTTATGAATCACCATTTGAAAAACAGCCACTTATCTCTGTCGAAGCGGAATTAAAATTTGCCGAACCTTACAGGCGTGATTTTTTGGAAACAATAATATCCTTCAACGAAGACGACTTATCCACTATTAAAATTGATCGGTCGAATATTAGATATACTAGAGATTTAGGAGACATGTTGTTAAGGATTGCCTATCATGAGTCTGTACATACTGGTCAGTTATTGGACTACTTAAGAACTGCTGGAGTTCCTAGAATCAGTGTTTGGGATTAATTGCATCTTTTCAATGGGTTTCATTGTGGAGGTCATGTCTAATTGGCATGTAGGTCCCTCAATGGTCTTCACTGTCGGGTAGTAAGAATGATTTCATGTTAATCCAATCTATGGTCTTCACTGTCGGGTAGTAAGAATGATTTCATGTTAATCCAATCTATGTTCATCGGTAAACGTCCGGCAGCTCCACAATTTTCATACATAATGACAGGCCGTGAAATGTTCATTTCCTACATCCCTGAACTCCGGAACCTTTTCGGCACATAGCTCTGTTGCAATCGGACAACGAGTCCGGAACTTACAGCCTGATGGAGGGTTTACCGGACTTGGAATGTCGCCTTTTAAAATGATTCGTTCCCGTTTTACACGTGGATCGGGGATGGGAACGGCAGACAATAGCGCTTTCGTATATGGGTGCAAAGGATTATCAAAAAGTTCCTCTTTAGTTGCCATCTCAACAATATTCCCAAGATACATGATGGCTATTTTTGTGCACAAATGCTCCACCACACTCAAATCATGGGAAATGAACAAATAGGAAAGCCCATTTTTCTTACGCAATTCACTAAAAAGATTAATGATTTGAGCTTGGATGGATACGTCAAGAGCGGCAACAGGTTCATCCATGACAAGAAATTCGGGATTAAGGGCCATAGCCCTGGCAATGACAATTCTCTGCCTTTGTCCTCCCGAAAATTCGTGCGGATAGCGATCCGCATGATACGGAGACAGTCCGCAAGTTTCCATGACCTGAAGCACCTTTTCCCTGACGTCCTTATTTGTGGCTAGCCCGTTCTGGACCATGGCTTCGCCGATTGCATCCCCAACACGTATACGGGGATTTAAAGAACTGAAAGGGTCCTGAAAAACAAGCTGCGTTTGAACCCTGAGGCGACGCAAGTCTTTTTTGTTAAGGCTAAATACATCTTCCCCTTTAAATCGCACTTCCCCTTCCGTTTTGTCATGAAGGCGTAAAATCGTTTTTCCAATCGTTGATTTTCCGCTTCCCGATTCACCGACTAAACCAAACACATCTCCTTTTTCAATGGTAAACGAGACACCATCGACCGCCTTTACCGATTCATTCTTTTTACTGAAAATCCCTTTTGAACTTGAGTAATATTTTTTTAAGTTTTTCACTTCCAATAATGTTTCACTCATCGAACGGCCTCCCCCTCATATAGATAGCAGCTCACACTATGATTGGCAGATGTTTCTTTCAGTTCAGGGTGCTTTTTCAAGCAAATATCCATACGATGTTCGCAACGGTCGGCAAAATAGCAGGAGTCCGACAGCTCAGCCAGATTCGGAACCTGCCCTGCGATCGTAAATAGTGATTCCTTGCGTTCCCCAATAAGTGGCTTTGCCTTCAATAGTCCCTTTGTATAGGGATGCTGGGGATTTGTATACATCTCCATGACTGGTCCTCGCTCCACGATTTTTCCAGCATACATGACAATCACATAATCTGCCATTTCCGCTACCACTCCAAGATCATGCGTAATAAGCAAAATGGATGTATTGAGTTCCTTTTTTATATCCCGCAATATATCAAGGATTTGGGCCTGGATGGTTACATCAAGAGCAGTCGTCGGTTCATCTGCGATAATGAGCCTTGGATTGCAGCTAATGGCAATGCCGATCATTATACGTTGAAGCATCCCCCCGCTTAGTTCGTGGGGATACATGTTGATTATCTTCTCGGAGTTTGGTATCCCAAGCAACGTAATGAGTTCCTGTGCCTTCTTATAAGCATCCTTTCGGCTTAGAAGCAAGTGTTCCTGCAGAGGTTCAATCATCTGCTGGCCAATCGTGTAAACCGGATTTAACGACGTCATCGGCTCCTGAAAGATCATGCCGATATCATTTCCGCGAAGGCGGTTTATTTCTTTTTTGCTCATTTCCAACAGATTACGTCCGGCAAAATTCACCTCGCCGTTTTCAATTTTGCCGGACTCAGGAATCAACTGCATGATGGATAGCGAAGTTATGCTTTTTCCGCAGCCCGACTCCCCAACGATGCAAACCGTTTCCTGTTCGCCAATTGAAAAGCTCACGTTGTTCACTGCTTTTACAACGCCTTCTTCTGTATAAAAATTCGTTTCAAGATTTTTCACTTCCAATAGAGCTTCACTCAACATCCACACCTACCTTTTCATTTTCGGATCCAGCGCATCCCTCAATCCGTCTCCCAATAAATTAATGGACACCACTGTTAAAAAGATCGTTAATCCAGGTGGAATCCATAGCCATGGTCGCTTTCGGAAGTCCATATAATTATTGGCGGCGTCCATCATATTCCCCCAAGAAGGTGTAGGAGGAACGACTCCCAGCCCAAGAAAGCTCAACGCCGATTCACTGAGTATCGAACCCGCCACATTTAAGGTTGCCACAACAAGCAACAATGGCAGAGTATTCGGAATCAGATGATGGAATATCTTTCGTCTGTCGCTTAATCCAAGAACTTCCGTTGCTTGCATGAAGGGCTGCTCCCTTAAGGATAAAATCTGCCCCCGCACAAGTCTTGCAAGCGCCGGCCAGCCGACAACGCTTAGCATGATCATGATGATGTACAGCCTGTATTCGGATGGGACCTTCCACTCGGAAAGGATGGCTCCCATGATCAGCAGCAGCGGCAATCCCGGAATGGACATTAATATATCCGCGAGACGCATGATGACCAAATCAACGACTCCGCGATAAAAGCCAGAAACGGCACCAAGAAATGCTCCGATTACAATGGATAGGAACATGGAAGCAAGACCTATCGTTAACGAGATCTGTCCTGCCATCATCAGCCTTGTCAGGACATCTCGGCCATAATTGTCCGTCCCAAGCCAATGGGAGGCACTTGGCGGCCGATTGGCATAGGCAATATCTGTCCTATCAAGAATATAGGGCGAAAAATACGGCCCGACAAAACTAAGCAAAAACATGAATATGAGAAAAAATAAACTGATCATCGCCAATTTGTTCTTTTTTAGGCGACGATAGGTCTGTTTCCATAATGAAGGGGATTTAACCTTCACCGGTTTCTTCTCCTTATAGATTAATTGTTTGACAGTCTCCATTTTCATCCCCCTATTTCAGCCTGATTCTCGGATCGACCGCTGCGTACGTCACATCAGCAAGAAAATTACCGATGATGGTAAGGCAGGAAAGAAACAGAGTGAATGCCATCAGAACAGGGTAATCCCGGAAACTGACTGATTCAAGTTGAATTCTCCCTACTCCAGGCCAATTGAAGATCTGTTCCATGATGATCGCCCCGGAAAAAAGCCCAGGCAATTCAAAGGCAAGCAGCGTAATGACTGGAAGAATGGCATTTTTAAGAGCATGCTTAAAGATAACCACACTTTCCTTTAACCCTTTTGCCCTTGCCGTACGGATATAATCCTGGCGGATCACCTCAAGCATTCCGGTCCGAAAATAACGGGTAAGGGACCCGATGCTTAGCAGCGTTAAAATGGTTACCGGTAATATCATATGCTTGCCAACCTCGAGAATATAGGCAAACCCAGTGCTGTTACTCCCCGTATCAATCATGCCGCCGACCGGCAGGATTTTCAGATCCACACCAAACCATTTTATGAATAGCAGACTGATGAAAAAGGAAGGGAACGACATGGCGGCAAATACGAAAAATGTAACGATCCCATCCAACAATGAGTATTGCTTAATGGCAGAAAGAACACCGGTCAAAAGGGCGATGGTCCACGTCAGGAACAACGCGAGCAACGCCACTATAAATGAGTTCCACACATATTTATTTAGCAGCGAAGTTACACTTTCCTGATGTTTTAAGGAGTAACCGAGATTCCCTTGAAACACATTCCCTAGCCATGTGAAATAGCGCTGCAGCATGGGCTGGTCAAGTCCGTATAACGCCTTCAGCTCCTGAGCCCTTTCGGGTGTGAGACTTAAGTTGGAATCGATATAATCACCAGGAAGCATGGCAAATAAAAAGAAAATGATAAATGACGTTCCAAACAAAATAATGATCATTTGTATAAATCGTTGCAGCACATATTGTTTCACCTGGTAATCCCCCTTTGCAGATAAAATGCCCAGCTATGCGCCAGGCATTTTACATCTTACTTTTAAATTGAAATATTCGGTAAGCTAGAGCCTATGCCTGTATAGTTGTCAGGAACCAATCCTTCGATTTGTCCGCTGATCGCTCTTGCACTCTGGCGGTAATGAATGAGGATATATGGCGGATCCTGTGTAAATTCCTTATAGAGTTCATGATATAATCCTTTACGTTTTTCGATATCAAGAGTGCCTAATCCTTCTTGAATCAATTTATCAACCTTAGGATTGGAATAACCCACATAGTTATTAGGATTATCGGTCGAAAGGTCTTCCACTGTATCGCTCGGGTCAAGGATTTGTGATGTGGATACCGCTGCAAAATCATACTCTTTTGCGGATAGCTTGGATACAAGGGCATTGAAGTCCGTTATTTCCGGTTCGAATTGAATGCCAATGTCAGAGTAATTTTCTTTAGCGATTGGAATCACGGCATCTTCAGCATCTGCAGTCAGATAGCGGATTTTCAGTTGTACGCCGTCTTTTTCACGGATCCCATTTTCCCCGATCTTCCAGCCAGCTTTATCCAGAAGTTCTTTTGCTTTCTTTGCATCAAATTCATATTGTGTGACGCCTTCATTGTCGTAGGCCCATGAAACTGGAGAAACCGGAACGTCTGCTACCTGCCCAAAGCCTTTAAATCGTACGTCGACAATTTTCTGGCGGTCCATTCCATATAGCAGTGCCTGGCGTACTTCTTTATCCTTAAATTGCGGTCGCGTATTATTTACATAAATCAACCCGTAATCATTCACTGGGGCCACTTGCACATTGGCAAATTTCAAGCTTTCCAATTGCCCTACTGTGTCATCATCAGCCGGAAAGCTTGCATAATCAAGCTCACCCGTTTCGAACTGCTGAAGAGAAGTGGCTTTATCGATGATTTTATAAATCAGGTTTTCCGTTTTAGGTTTCCCGTTGTAATACTTACCGTTCGCCGTATAGCGAATTTCCTGACCAGGTACATATTTAGAGAACACATATGGTCCCGCACCAAGTGGTTTTGAATACAGCTCTTTTAAGTAATCCAATTTACCATATTCATAGTCTTTTCCGTAATATGCCTTGGAAAGCACCTGGCCTCCAAGAATTAATAATGCCTTCGCATTTACTTTTTCAGTCGTAATTTCAATCCTTTGGTCATCCAATACTTTAATGCCTTCTATCGATTTTGCTTTGCCTTCTTTATACTCTTTACCTCCTTTGATTTCTGCTAAAGAAATGTCCTGATATCCAGTGTAAGCAGGATCATGAAGAAGAGTAAGCGTAAACGCAACATCATCTGCCGTAACCGGGGAGCCATCGCTGAATTTGGCGTTTTTCCTCAGATGAAACGTATAGGTCAATTGATCTTTAGAAGTATCCCAGCTCTCTGCCAGAATCGGAACCGGTTTTCCATCTTTATCAAGGTCCACAAGCGGTGAGAAAATTGGCGTCGTTACGTTGCCATCCCATCCATTTTCATAAAAATAAGGAAGGAACACCCCTCCTGGAGCTGATATGCCTGCAACAAACGTATCTTTTCTTGCTTTGGTTTTATCAGGCAAAACAGACAAGTCTGTTGCTTTATAGCTTTTTTCCTCTGCCTTTTCTACAGTGACATCGTCTTTTTTTTGCTCGCTATCCTTTGTCTCTTCATCCCCTGAACTGCTTAATGCACATGCTGATAAAAGCAATAACAAACCAATTAAAAGAATAAGACCACTGATTCCTTTTTTCATTCCCAAACCCCCATTCATTTTTCACACTCTCTGCCACTATGTATTACCATGCGAAATCGGCAAATGAATTTAAAGCTTATTATTCTGACAGGTTTTGTGTGATTTATCTTGTAAGCTTACTTAAACTTGATAATTTTGTCAATAAATACTTTTGATTACAACCAGGGAAAATAAAGGACTTTATATGAGTGACGGCTAGCATCTTTTTTAAAACACGGTTTATAAAAAATAAATGCCTATTAAAGGCATCATAGAAATCTCGGATTACTACGCGATGGGAACGTCACGACGAAAATGTTTCAAGAGTAGAAATTTGTGGAAAACCAATAATATGGGAGGGATACGTAATGTTATCTAAAAAACCAGCATCAAGAATGATTAGCGCCGCCATTCTAACCGGTTCTCTTTTAGGGGCAGGAGCATCATTTTCAACAGAACCGGTTGAAGCTGCATCCAAAATAGATTCCACTTCTAGCACAGCAAAGGAACACGCCGTTACCACCTTACATGAAATCTACAATAAAGCCTTTTCAGGGGAAATGCCTTATACGGCAACGGGTTTGAAAATTAAAGAAAATACCCAACAAGAAGTATATGCTACATTCGGTTCTCCCCCTGAACCAGGGAATGCCGATGAAGCTTTTGACTATTACCATGCAGAAATGGGACATCCAGGATTTGCCTTTGCTTATAATGAAGACAAGGTCATCTCTCAAATCCGGTATTTTGGGACAAATGTAGAACGGGACCATAACCTAGGAGGCATCACTCCTAAAGTTTTAGGGAAACAACTCGGTAGAGCGGACCAAATACGCCATATATACAGTACGAATGAAATCAACTATATCTACAAGACAGGTGATTATGAACTTCAATTCATCGTAGGTGAAGATCAAACCGTAAATCATATCAATTTACTTGAGGCTAAATAAACTTCAATATTCTTCTTCGCAGGTTGTAGAGATTTTTCTCTGCAACCTTTTTTTCTAGCTCCCTCCCTCATTCTCTATCAAACTCACAATTAATTTTCCAGGTTTTTTTGATAGTCTTCAATGGAACCTTAACCGTTCATCCATTTACAAAAACCATACTCTTCCCAAACAGATTATTAATATTTTTACAATAAAATTAGCTTGTTCCATATTATTTCATTATTTGGAGGTGCGGAAAAATGATAAGTAAGTTCAAATCATTCACAGGATTGGTTCTTAGCATGGCCATCCTTTCTCAAGGTCTTCCGGTCGCTGCAAAAGATGCAGAAGAAAACAACAAGTTAAATCCTGGAGGCAGATGGTTAAAAGGGGAATATCATGTCCATACCACGCAGTCCGACGATGCCGAAGAATCTCAAACCCTCGAGAGCGTCCTAAATAACGCATTTCATAAGTATGAGATGGATTGGATGGGAATTTCCGACCACTTGAGAATGTCTTCAAGGGATGATGAGGGACATCTGATACCAGGCGGACCGATTCCGCTTTCTCAGGGAATCATTCAATATCAAGCCCCGAAAATGGAACAACTGCAAAAAGAGGGCAAATATAAAAATAAAGTCATCTTTTCGGGCTTCGAATGGGACATGCCCACCTATGAACATGTCGGCATAGGAATTTTGGGAAATCAGTCAGGATCATCGAAAAGTCTGAAAGCCGGCAATCAGTTCGAGTATTTGTTCACCAACCAAAATGAAAAGATGTTTGATCCTGCGGATGTAGCCGTTTGGAAAGCCCAAGATCAAAGGGCCAATAAGACACCAGAGGATGCTCGAACAGCTTTGGCATGGCTTGAGAAGAATTATAAGCATACAAGTTATGCCATTTTGAACCATCCATCAAGAAAAAGGGTGTACAACATATCTGATTTCCGCGACTTTAACAATATCGCGCCGGATGTCATGTTCGGATTTGAAGGGATGCCGGGAAACCAGATGGAGCCAGACAGAGGTGGCTTAAACCTGACAACGCCCGAAAACAGGACCTATGGCGGTTCCGATTACATGCTTGCTAAGGTAGGTGGTGCATGGGATGCGCTGCTTGGTGAAGGTCGTCAGTTCTGGACCTTTTCCAATTCGGACTCTCATTTCGAAATCAGTCAAAACCGACTTTACTCCAGCGGATACTGGCCTGGCGAATATTCCAAGAATTATACTTGGGTGAAAGGTTCAACGATGCAATCCGTCCTTGACGGCATGCGATCAGGGAAATCCTTCTCCGTTTTCGGTGACTTGATCAACGCCCTTGATTTCCAAGCTAAAACCGGACATAACAAGGTGGATATGGGTGGGGACCTTAAAGTGAAGGAAGGACAATTGGTCAAGATCACCATCCGATTTAAGAGCCCCGAAAAGAACAACAACGGGGACGCTGTCAAGGTGGATCATGTGGATTTAATTTCGGGGGAAGTAACCGGAAAAGCTGTGCCAGGTACACCTGCTTATAATAAAGCCACCAATGATACGACCAAAGTGGTTAAACGCTTTACAAGTAAAGACTGGAAAATTGATAACGAAGGCTACCATTCCATCACTTACAAAGTCAAAGCGAGCAAGGATCAATATTTCCGTTTGCGAGGCACGAATTTAGCGGAAAATGTCTCTGGAGAAACGATTGACGGTGAACCGCTGATCGATACAAAGACAGACATTGAGGATAACGAAACACGTTTTACCGAAATCAACAAACGTAACTATAAAGACCTTTGGTTCTATTCGAATCCTATTTTCGTTAGCGTTGAGGATAGAAAGCATGTCATACATTAAGTAATAAAAATGTTCCGACGGTCCAAAATAGACTCTCATCCGCCTGCTAATCTACGTGGATGAGAGTTTTTGCTATATGTAGAAAGTCTTAATGAACATTTCATTTTTATTGGAGGACTTCCTTGGAATTCCGGAAGGCAAAACTTGAGTTTTTAATTCACTTCAATCCATAAAATCCGTATAATTCACCAAGATTTCATAACACTAAAGATACAAGTTATTTTCATTGACTTTTCACCTTTTCTTGTATAGTATCACAGAGTATCAATCCCTATCAGATTACTAGGAGGTTTACCGAAATGAAAAAAATGGTTACACTTTTATCGCTATTGTTAGCATTCACGGTTGTACTTGCCGCTTGTGGTACAAGTACAAAAGATGAGGCAAATGATACCGGCAATAAATCCTCTTCAAAAGAAAATCTATATGATAAAGTTAAAAAAGATGGCGTATTAACAGTCGGAACAGAAGGTACATACCCTCCTTTCACATTCCACGATGATTCGGACAAACTAACAGGGTTTGATGTAGAAATAGCTAAAGAAGTGGCAAAACGCCTTGGAGTGAAAGCTGAATTCAAGGAAACACAATGGGACGGCATGTTTGCAGGATTGGATGCGAAACGTTTTGATATGATCGCAAACCAAGTGGGCATCGATAAAGACCGTCAAAAGAAATATGATTTCTCTGATCCATATATCCAATCAGGAGCCGTTTTACTTGTTCACAAAGATAATTCGGATATTAAATCATTCGATGACTTGAAAGGTAAGACTTCTGCTCAATCTTTAACGAGTAACTACAATGAAATAGCCAAATCACATGGTGCTGAAGTTACCGGTATAGAAGGATTTTCCCAGTCTGTACAGCTTATCGGCTCTAAACGTGTAGATGCTACTATCAATGACAAATTGTCGTACCTTGATTATAAAAAGCAACACCCGGATGCACCTATCAAAGTGGCAGATGAGGAAGAAAGCGGAGTTGCCAGTGGTTTAATGTTCAGAAAAGACAGCGACAAATTAGTGGAAGAAGTAAACAAAGCATTTAAAGCCATGAAAGACGACGGCACGTACGCAAAAATCTCAGATAAATGGTTTGGTGAAGATGTTTCTCCTAAGTAATATTTTCAGTGACCCTGAGCGTATGAACCAGCTTGTTTCCATCGCTCAAACCTCCCTCTATCCGATGATAGAGGGAGCTATTAAATATACGATTCCACTAACATTGATCACATTCGTTCTCGGACTTATTCTCGCTGTACTTACAGCATTGGCTAGACTATCTTCCATTAAAATCTTTCAAATAATTGCGCGTGTATATGTGTCAATCATCCGCGGGACACCTTTACTTGTGCAATTATTTATCATTTTCTATGGACTTCCAAATTTAGGTTTAACCATTAATCCTTTCATATCGGCTATTATAGGATTCTCTTTAAATGTGGGAGCATACGCTTCGGAAATTATACGAGCAGCCATTTTATCCATACCAAAAGGACAATGGGAAGCAGGCTATTCAATCGGGATGACATATACCCAAGCTTTAAAGCGCATCATTTTGCCGCAAGCAGCGCGTGTATCCATTCCCCCATTATCCAACACGTTCATTAGCCTTTTAAAAGATACATCGCTTGCATCACTCATTCTTGTAACGGAATTATTCCGTAAAGCTCAAGAAATTGCTGCAAAAAACTATGAATTTCTACTATTATACATGGAAGCAGCTGCTTTATATTGGATTTTGTGTACCATTCTATCTTTCATTCAAGGAAGTTTAGAGGACAGACTTAATCGTTATGTAGCAAAATAAGAACCGCAGTAATTAAAGGGGATTTTAAAATGATCAACATTAAGAATCTTCATAAATCGTTTGGTGACCTTGAAGTATTAAGGGGCATCGATTTGGAAGTGGAGCAAGGTAAAGTCATCGTATTGATCGGTCCTTCGGGTTCAGGTAAAACAACCTTTCTTCGGTGTTTGAATCTCCTTGAGGTGCCAACGGACGGAACGATCGAAATTGATGAAATCGTCATGGACTTCAAAAAACCCGTTAAAAAAAAATCAATTACATCTTTTCGCAGTTTGACAGGGATGGTGTTCCAAAGCTATAACCTCTTCCCCCATAAAACGGCTGTGGAAAATGTAATGGAAGGCCCCATCATTGTAAAAAACATAGCCAAACATCAAGCGAAAGAAACGGCTGCTGCCCTGCTTACAAAAGTGGGCTTAGGTGACAAAGTTGATTTTTATCCTTTTCAGTTGTCCGGCGGTCAGCAGCAACGTGTCGGTATTGCAAGGGCTCTGGCAATGGAGCCAAAGGTCATGCTATTCGATGAACCCACCTCTGCTCTTGACCCTGAACTTGTTGGAGACGTGTTACGGGTCATGAAAGATCTGGCAAAAGAAGAAGGCATGACAATGATCGTTGTCACTCATGAAATGCGTTTCGCTCGCGAGGTCGCCGACGAGGTCATTTTCATGGATGAAGGAATAATAATGGAACGAGGAACACCCGAACAAATTTTCACGAATCCGAAAGAAGAACGCACACGCAAATTCCTGAACATGATTCAATAAAGAAAACGGTGCTTGTCATAAGCACCGCCCGAGACAAACCCTATTTTTAGAAATGGGGTTTTTTGCTATCATCAAATTAATGAGATGCTTGTACTTGTTTTTTAGTCCGTGCGTGGTAAATCTGGAAAAGAATCAATGCAAAAACGGAAAGGATTGCGCCTGATATGAAAGGTAAACCTATCGAAATCGAAAATAACCAACCGCCGATTGGTGGCCCCGCTATCCTGCCGAATGAGTCAAAGGAAGAAAGCAGGCCGGTTACACTGCCATGCCCTGTCGAAGACCTTTTGGTCAGCAGTGCTGAAATTGCCGGCCGGATGAATCCGTTACCCACTCCGAAAATCGTAAGGAAGACCGCTGATGTCCAGAAGCCTGAAGAAAACAGGATGAGAATAAAACCAACTGCCGAAATGATGATGCCGATTCGTATGACCGCACCTTCCCCATATTTCTTTGTCATCCTTCCCACTAACCCACCTTGAACGATCGCACTGCCAAATCCCATGATCATAAAGATATATCCTAATTGAACAAGACTTATATCAGCTTTTTTGGCGGCGAAATAAGCAAAAGTCGTTTCAAGTCCTGCCATTGAAAGCGTGACGATCAATTGTAGTATGAACATGATCGTAAGAGGTCCTTTGAAGGCTTTCCACATGGACTCTTTATTTTTAGTCTGATTGGCTCTCTTTTCAACTGTATGTGATTCCTTCAGGATGGCAATCACTAAAATTAACGTAATCAAAGAGGTAATCCCGGCAATGTAAAAAGGTAAATTCAAACTTGTTTTGGAGAAAACCCCTCCAATCGCCGGACCGAAAATGAATCCAAGCCCTGTAGCAGCCCCGATGATCCCCATCCCTTTTCCCCTATCTTCCGGCGTCGTGATATCAGCCACATACGCCATTGCGGTCGGCATGTTTGCCGATGATAAAATCCCGCCAATAATCCTAGCTACAAATAACACCAATAAAGAGTCTGCCGAAGCCATGATGAAAAACGAAACGGCCAATCCAGCAATGCCGATTACCATGACAGGCTTACGCCCTATCCGGTCAGAGATCCTTCCCCACATCGGGGCAAAAAATAATTGCATTAACGAATAAACAGCCATTAAAAGACCAAGCTCAGTTGGACTGCCCCCAACCTTTTCAGCGAGGAAAGGAATGACGGGAATGATGATCCCAAACCCGACCATGACTAAAAACATCACTAAAAACAGAACGGGTAACACCTTTTTTGTTTCCATTATTTTTTTCTCCTTTATACTTCCACATTCAATAAAAAAAGATTTTGGTTAAAAAACCATAATACTCAGCATGATCTGCCTAGCAATACTTTAAACAGTTTATCATACAACCATTACCAAATCAGTAGAAGCACGATCTTCTTTCTCCCTAAGACACCACTTATCCCAAAGATCGCTGTCCCCTCCCCTTATTTTTTGCTATGGGGTACACTATACTATAGGGTAAAATGGATGTTTGGGAGGTAGAGAAATGGCGAATGATCAGTGGATTTTAATTATTGACGATGAAGAAGATTTGGCGCGTCTCATGGAGACCGTTTTACATAAGGAAGGCATTGCAAATATTGTAAAGGCTGGGACGATTGCGGATGGTTGGGCAAAGTTTCAGGAGATTAATCCTGCACTTGTCTTGCTAGATATTATGCTGCCTGATGGCGAAGGCTATGATTTATGCAAGCAAATTCGTGAAGTGTCGAATGTGCCCATTTTATTTTTGTCTGCAAAGGATGAGGAAATTGACAAGCTTTTAGGGTTGGCGATAGGCGGCGATGATTATATTACCAAACCATTCAGTCCGAAAGAAGTGGCTTATCGAGTAAAGGCACAACTAAGACGTGCTGGCTTTTCAGAGGAAAAAGCGGCTCCGAAAAATTTGCAAGTGGGTCCTTTTAAGCTTAGTGCAAATGAAACAGAAGTGAAAAAGGATGGAGAATCGATTGAGCTCACAGCTAAAGAAATCGGACTGATGAGCTGTTTTATGCATCACCCGAATCAGATCTTGAGCAAGGAAACCTTGTTCGAACATGTATGGGGCGATGATTTCTTTGGCTCTGATAATACAGTGATGGTACATATTCGCCGTTTACGCGAAAAAATCGAGGCAGATCCTTCAAAGCCTTCTTTTTTAATTACCGTTAAAGGGCTTGGTTATAAATTACTAACCAAGGGTGAAACAAGATGAAGTGGAAATTGACACGGCGCTTTTTAGGATCCGTTGTGACAATTGTTGTAATCGTAGGGATTGTAAATACAATTTTACTCCTCAGCTTACTCTTTTATCGGGCCATGCATAATTTTGGGACAGATGAAGTATCTGCAGAAAACTTCAGCCGAACATTTTCACAATATGTAAAATTGCAGGATAATAAACCGATGGTAAATGAAGAAGGACTGGAAAAACTACGGAAAAATAAGGCCTGGATACAATTTTTGAATACTAAAGGTGAGCAAGTGGCGTCCTTTTATACGCCTGATAATTTGCAAACCGTGTACTCCCCTATTGAAATCGTGCAAATGTATAAGTATAAAGAAATTGATGCAGAGACGACTGTTTTTGTCGGCGAAGCCCAAGAATTCAGCTATTTTCTAGGTGTTAAGGAACAGAAAATAGGTCGTTATGTACTGACCTATGATTATGCAAAGGTTTTTAAAAACTTTAACATCTTACTTTTACTATTTTTAATCGTGGATATTATTATTGCATTAGTCATTGGATTTTTATTTGGGAAAAGGTTAACCAATCCACTTAACATATTAATAGAAGGAATTCAGCAGCTGCGGGAAAGACGCTTTAAGAAGATGAGTATACCAAAAGGCGTTTATGAAGATGTATTTCGCAATATGAATGAACTATCGGTAAAGTTAGATCAATATGAGAAAGAACGTGATCTTCTCGACCAAACGCGCGAGGAATGGATTAGCAATGTCTCGCATGACATGAAAACACCGCTTGCTTCCATCCATGGTTATACAGAATTGATGAAAGATAATGCGGCAGATTTAACACCGCAAGAAATGTATGAGTATACATCCATTATTCATAGACAGTCCATTTATATGAAGGAATTGCTAGAAGACCTCAATTTAACGATGCGTTTGCGCCATCAACGACTCCCTTTGCAGTTTGAAGAAGTGGATATCGTTGGCTTCATACGCGAAATGACGATTGAGCTTTTAAATGATGCACAATTTGGTGATCGAAAGGTTGAATTTGAGACAAATGTGGATAAAGTAACACATAAAGTGGATAAAAAGTTACTGAAACGGGCAATCCTTAACTTTATCTACAATGCACTTGTTCATAACGATGATAATGTCGTTGTAAAAATACAAATTGATCGTATTTATCCGCTATGTTTACAAGAGCAACCGCCATGCAACATTTCCAAAGCCTCGGAGCTTCATACCCAAATTACCATTGCCGATAATGGCCGCGGTATTCCCTCAAAAGACATCGAACAGGTTTTTGAGCGCTACTATCGAGGTACGAATACAGCCAGTGCACATGGGACTGGTTTAGGAATGGCTATTGCAAGAGATATTATTTCAGCCCATAATGGGAAACTTGATTTGACCAGCCTTGAAAATAAAGGAACCACCATTACTATACTATTATGAGCCGAGTATTTCTTAACAGGCAGAGAAAAGGGCTGTTCCCCACTAATTTATTGGGGACAGCCCTGCTTTCTTATTTTAATTTTTTTTGTGCCTTCTCTGGTATTTCCTCAAGTTTCACTTCATCATATGAAGATACTTCATCTCCATTTTTCACGTACATTTTCAAGTAGGCATCTTTCCGAAGATTTTTTTGTGCCGTGAATTCAAGTAGTAATGTTTCTCCATCAGCATTTGTGGCGTCCAGTTTATAAGAATAGGAGTTCATCACTGAACCATCATCCAGTTTGGTTTCATGTTGTACCCCATCCTCTGTAATTTGCAAATAATAATTGCTCGCATTCATGCGGTTGAAGTCCATTTTACTTAGCGCGAAAACTCCTATTGCTCCAAGTAAAAACAAAATGCCCACTACCATTAGAAATTTTTTCATCTCGATCACCCTTCTGTTTTATTATTTTGTGTGATTATACGATTGTAAGACACTACCGTTAAAAGATAATACAGACCGTAGATAACCGTATAAGCAATCATCCAGATCAACACAGGTTTTGCCAGGTCCATCATCAATATGCTAGAGAAGGCTTTCAACGCCACAGCACTGTGAAATAACCCTGCTGCCAGTGGTACGAAGAAGATGATGAATACTTGTGATGCAATGGATTTCCGCATTTCTTTTGCGCTGACACCCATTTTATGAAGCATATTGTATTGTGATTTATCTTCCTCTGCTTCCGTTAAAACCTTAAAGTAAATGATACTGCCTGTCGCAGCTAAGAAAACCAGACCAAGGAAGCTTCCGATAAAGAGCAATGAGCCTACGCTTTCCATACTTGTTTGTAAATCTTGAGGGGCACTAGAAAATAGCGCATCTTCAGGCATTTGTTTTGCAATTTCTTCAGATAAATCCGTAGAAGCTTTGTCCACACCTATGACACGATATTTAAGTGCCTTCCCTTCTTTTTGTAATGCTATAAATTGATCATTTGATACCACTACTGCAATACCTGCCGTGCCGGCATTTAAAACGGTTTGTGTTTTAAAGCTTTGGAATGTGATTGCCGTGCCATTTTCTGTCGTGATGGTCTTATCCTCGTATTTAGGTGAGAATCTTTTGTCATATCCAATATCTAAAATGACTGCATTGTCAGCGCTCACATGCAGTGATTCCTTGTCTTGTACTGCTGCTAATTTGTTATATGTTTTTTCGCTGATAACCGTATAAATTCTTTTATCCGAGCTATCGAATGCTGATGCCGCGTTTAATTCTTTCGTATTAAATGTGACAGATCGTGCTTCAATATACTCATCGTACTTTGTATTTGGCAATACAGCGCTGACTTGTTGTTCGCCTTTTTCATCCGTTTGCTGATACATGAAGGTATTCGGATCGGCTGTCATGACTTGATCATTTGTATTGTAATAAAGACCATAAACCGCACCGCCAGCTGTTACCGTTGTAGCACTTAACACCGCAATCACGGTCAATGTACGTGCATTGCCCCTTATACGATACAGCAGTTGCGAGATCGTCATTAGATGAAGACCTTTCCACAGCCATTTTTCATTTTTCTTAATCATGGCTAACACAAACCCTGTTACACTGTGAAACAATAAAAACGTACCGACAATAACTGTCGCCAAAATAATGAGTGCTGTCATTAAAAAGCCGAGCTTTTCCCACACTTTAGAAGTAAAAAGATCTTGCATCGCCAACCAATAGCCCATGATAATTAGTAAAACTCCAAGAATGGCTACAATCATGGATGACTTCGGTGCCGCTTCCCCTTTTTTCGATGCGTGGAATAGATCAATTAATTTGAATTGATAAATTAAACGATAGCCCTGAAATGATGTCACTAAAAAAATAAGAAGAAATACGATTGCTGTGTTCAAAGCTGCTGATCCCGAAAATGTAAATGGTGCGATGACATCATAGCCCATTAAATAAATCAATAGCGTCATGAAGCCTTTTGAACAAAGGAACCCTAGTATGATCCCGACAACTAATGAAACCAAACCTAATAGTAAGTTTTCAAAGAAGAGCATAAAGCCAATTTGACGATTTCGTACGCCAAGCAATGCATATAAGGCCACTTCTTTTTTACGTTTTTTCATAAAGAATGAATTCGAATAGGCAATAAATACGACAACAAAGAATATGAGGATGACTGCCGCACCACTCATTAGTGAATCTAATTTTTGTGATGAAGCCGTTTGTTCTGCAATCGTACCGCTATATTTTAATGTCACGAATGTGAAGTAGATGATGATGCTAAAAACCATGGATGCGATGTATAAAAAATATTGAGTGAGGTTTCGTGCAATATTCTTTCTCGCTAAACTAAATAGCGTCATCTACCTCACCTCCAATTGTCGCAAGAACATCCAAAATCTCTTGGAAGAAAGCTTTACGTGTTTGATCACGACGGTAAATTTCTGTTGAAAGAGTACCATCCTTGATGAAAATAATACGACGGCAGAAGCTCGCTGCGTATGCATCATGCGTCACCAACATGATGGTTGAATGATTATTTTCATTTAATTCACTTAAGCTTTCCAGTAGGTTTGTCGCTGATTTTGAATCAAGTGCACCTGTTGGTTCATCAGCAAGTATTAATGCAGGCTCTGTCACTAGCGCTCTTGCTGCGGCTGTTCTTTGCTTTTGGCCACCGGAGATTTGGTATGGGTATTTTGCTAGTAAATCTTCAATACCAAATACTTTAGCAATACGATTCACTAGGCTATTGATTTCTTTCACTGGAACTTTTGCAATCGCCAGTGGCAACAATATATTTTCCTTCACGGTCAATGAATCCAGCAAATTGTAATCTTGGAAGATGAAACCAAGATTGTCACGTCTGAAATCCGTTAAATCAGCACCACTCATATCGTGAATACTCGTATCTCTCATATAAATCTTCCCTGCTGTTGGTGAGTCAATTGTTGCTAACATATTGAGCAACGTCGATTTCCCCGCTCCAGAGGGTCCCATGATCCCCACAAACTCTCCTTCATTTATGTCAAAAGATATATTTTCCAACGCTGTATAGGCAGCATTTGATTTGCCATATGTCTTTTTGATATTTTCTACTTTCAATAATGGCTCCATTTGTTTCACCTCATCAATTTTGTTGATACTTATACTATAAAAGCTCATCCTTACAGCATGTTTATACCAACCTTACAGCAAGCTTACATTCATAAAAAAAACGCCTTCTATTGAATAGAAGACGTTGGTTTTGTAGACAAAAAGGGTTTTATCTAAATTTCTAAAGTTGATTGGAACGGGAGGTACGAGGGCAACCGCCCGCGGAAAGCGATTACCTGGAGTGGAAATCCTACGTTCGAATTAAGACAGTTTTTAGACAAAAGGGGTTTTATCTAAATTTCTAAAACTAAATTGAATGGAACGGGTGTACGAGACTCCTGCGGGAAACGCGTCCAAGGGAGACACCGCAGGCGCAAAGCGCCGAGGGCGGACCGCCCGCGGAAAACGAGTACCTGCAGTGGAAATCCTCCGTTCGAATTTCACAAACACTCAAACAAAAACGGTAGACAAAATCAATTATTATTGAGTTTGTCTACCGTCTAAACGTCTTCTA
This sequence comes from Peribacillus sp. NPDC060253, assembly GCF_042727425.1. NCBI lineage: Bacteria > Bacillati > Bacillota > Bacilli > Caryophanales > Bacillaceae > Peribacillus > Peribacillus sp. NPDC060253. Next base: position 28,156 of record NZ_JBHXAS010000013.1, on the reverse strand, counting down.
TTTAGAAGACGTCAAAGAGCATGTTTCTTTATCATTTAATTATGCTTCAATAGCTTTCGATCGATTACAAAATTCCCAAATGGAATGAAAGAAACGATGAAGATCATGGCCATTTTTAAAAAGGACCATTTTGATTGAATGCTTACGTAAAGAAGTAACAGGACGAATACGACAAATAGAAACCCATGAATGCTGCCTAAAATGAGTGTCGCTTCCCCAATATCCAATATGTACTTAATGGGCATACCAATACCCAGCAATAGAACATATGAGATTCCCTCAATTATTGTAATAAACCTAAACCATCCAAGAACAGTAGAATACATTCGCTCATCCCCTTATTCATTGTACAAGTACGACTTCATTCCAAAACGGCACACAAACAGACTCGTTTCTCATCCAAAATCTGCTACTCTATCATATTATATTACTGGAATATCCACTACTAAATAGTACCCAGGATTCGTTTGCCTGAAATGAAAACGGTAAAAGCCCAATCCAAGGATTGGGCCCGAGTATTTATCTACACTTAAAAGCGGTAATAGCTAGTATTAGCACCGTAGCATCTTACATCAGATTTGATATTCCCTTTTTACTTTTCAACCAAGAAGGTTCAATACTTCCTTCTTGGTCTCCTTGTTTTCGCTTTCTTCGATATTCTGCAATTTCTTCGAGTCGTTTTTGTTCATAAACTAACTTTTTCTCTGCCTTGGTAAACACCTCTTCTATTTTATCCAGTGAAACAACAACTACACCATCCTCATCTCCAATGATTAAATCACCGGGGTGAACAGTTACACCTCCACATGAGATAGTAGTATTACATTCCCCAGGTCCATCTTTAAATGGTCCACTAGGGGTGAATCCCTTTGCAAAAACTGGAAGTCCCAATTCACAAAGAGCCTCTTTATCACGAACTAATCCATCAATTACAATACCATCAAGTCCAACTGCATTTGCAGCTCCAGCCATTAACTCTCCTAGATAGGCATTTGCTTTGTGGTCTTTACCATCTGCGACTAATACATAGCCTTCTCTTCCAGAATAAATGGCTTGATGAAGAATTAAATTATCTCCTGCTCTCATATTAACAGTCATAGCTGTCGCCACCACTTTCATTCCAGATGCCACAGGCTTTATCTTATAATCCATTACACCATTACAATCCATCGCATCCGCTATAAGGGTCGTATTTAAGGCTTTGGCTCTCTCTATGATTTCTACAGGTAAAAGAGCAGGAATTGAGTTCAATTCATTCATATGTTTACTCCTCATTTCTCCGTGAAAAATTGAAAGCTTCTTTCGATTCAGTAAACGATAACATGGCTATATTGATAATGCACCGAAAAGGAATGCAGTTATAATCATTACCAAAGCTGTTCCGACGGCATATTTTAGTGAAAATTTTATATGCTCCCTAAACTCTACACCGACAAGTCCAATCAATACGTATACCGACCCAACCAATGGACTTAATAAATGTAGTGGCTGGCCTAATAGTGATGCTTGTGCAATTTCAAGTTTATCGATTCCAAATCCCGAAGCAGTCTCAGCAATAAGTGGAATGATACCAAAATAATAAGGGTCATTTGCCATTACAAACGTAAATGGCATACTGGTCAATCCTACAATTGCAGGCAATTGTGGACCAAGAAAGTCCGGTATAATATGCACTAAAGAAGAAGCCATGGCATCAACCATTTCCGTTCCCTCCAAGATACCTGCGAAAATACCGGCAGCAAAGATCAAGGAAGTAACAGTTAGAATATTTCCAGCATGCGCTTCAACTCTACTCTGTTGCTCTTTTAAATTCGGGTAGTTTACAACTATGACTATGACAAAACCGATCATAAATAATGCAGGTAATGGCAAAACTGCTTTAACCAAGGCAAAAATCAATACTAGAGTAAGAATGATGTTGAACCAATACAATTTGGGTCTTTTTAATGATTGATCTGCTGCAATGTCCTCCATTGATACGGCTATTTCTCCTTCTGTTTCTGTATAATGACCAAAAACACCTAATCTTTTGCGTTCTCTTAAACCAAAAAACACGCCTAGTCCAATGACATATAATGCCCCCGCAATGATGGATGGGATAATTGGCCCCAAGAGTTCCATAGCGTCATAACCAAATATCGACATTACCCTAGCCGTCGGTCCCCCCCAAGGAAGTACATTCATAATGCCCATCGACATGGCAGGAAGACAAGCCAGTATTAACTTATTCATTCCTAACCTCTCGTATAATGGCAATAGTGCTGTAACGACAATTAGGTACGTGATCGTTCCATCCCCGTCTAACCCTACCAATAAAGACAATACTGCAGTAGTAACGGAGATCTTTAACGGATCGCCTTTTGATATTTTCACCATTCTGGTCACCAAAGGATCAAACATCCCTGCATCTATTAGTATCCCAAAATATAAAATGGCGAATATCACCATTATTGCGGTTGGTGTAATTGTTTCAATCCCCTTCATCATCATAGGTCCTAAATCAGTGAATCCACCTATTAAGGCAAAAATGACCGGAATGATGATCAGGGCATTGAGAGCGCTTAATCGCTTACTCATAATTAAATACATAAAAACAACAATCATCATGAATCCTAAAATCGATAACATATATACCCCCCTTAATTTGTATCCGTTTTCATTTCGAATTTACAATAGAGTGATTGGAGTGAATCAGGCTAACACCAAATTACACTCATGTTTCTTTAAAGGGATTCAGTTGAATCCCCATTTGTATTCATCCAAGCTTTTTTTGACTTTTGGGTTTTGTATGTAGCCTGCTGTTCGGGCCCGCCTTTAGAATAAAGCTTCCACCATCATGCCCAATTGTATGTTTGATATCTCTAGCGATTTCGAGTAATGAATCAAGATTGATGCCTGTTCGAATTCCCATTTCATGTAAGCCATGTACGAGATCTTCTGTGGGTAAATTCCCTGCAGCGTTAGGGGCATAAGGGCAGCCCCCCAGTCCCGTGGTAGAGCTATCGAAATCCGTAACCCCTTGTTGCAATGCTGCGACTGCATTAGCGAATGCCATCCCTCTTGTATTGTGTAAATGTAAGGTGAACTTGAAACTAGGGAATAATTTTTTAATAATCCTTAACATTTCAGATACTTGTTTAGGATTTCCCATTCCAACGGTATCCGCCAATGAAACTTCGTTAACCCCCATATCTTGATATCTTTCAAGAATCGATACGATTTTTTCCAAAGGTACCTCTCCTTCATATGGACAACCAAATGCTACCGCAATGGAACCTCCCACTTCCACACCATATTTTCCGGCAAGTTCTACAATCGGCAGGTGCTCCATTTGTGCTTCTCTAACTAAACAGTTGGAATTGGATAAGCTATGTGAATCAGTAGCCGATAGTAAGATCTTGATTTTTTTCATTCCTGCATTAATGGCCCGTTCTGCCCCGCGCAAGTTGGGAACCAGTGCACGGAACTTTATTCCATCTAAGTCCTGAACCTGCTTTACCACCTCTTCCGCATCTTTTAATTGAGGTATTGCTCGAGGATGCACGAAGGATGTAACTTCGATGCGTTTGATTCCTGTACTTGTCAGACCACGGATAATGCGAATCTTTTCTTGTGTAGGTATCCATTTATCTTCCATTTGAAAACCATCTCGCGGGAGTACTTCCCAAATATTCACTTTGTCGGGTAAAATCATTTTTTCATTTTCCATGTTAGATGACCCCCTTTTCCTTTAAATTCATTAATTCCTCTTCCGATAATCCAAGCTCTTTACAATACACTTGTTTGTTATGCTCTCCAAGCTCTGGTGCACGATGACGGATGCGCCCCGGGGTTTCTGAAAACTTAGGTACAATGCCAGGAACTTTAACTTTGCCTAATCGAGGATGATCCACTTCCAAAATATTTTCCCTCGCTTGATAATGAGGATCTTCGAAGATATCTTTTATGCTTAATATAGGAGAAATGGGAACACCAAACTCATCCATTGTCTTCAAAAGTTCTTGTTTATTTAGAGATTTCATAAAAGTCATAACAAGTTCTTGAAGGATGTCATTGTTATTCATTCGTGCTTGGTTTGTTAAATAATCAGGATTTCCTATCAAATCCGGCCGATCCATAGCTACAGCCAAACGTTCCCATGTTTTTTGTGTACTGCATACCATGACAACCCAATGTCCGTCTTTTGTTTGGTAAGTACCCGAAGGGCTTGAATGACCGTGAAGCATAGGTGCTCTCTCTCGTACTTTTCCGAGCTGATCATGTTCAGCAATTAAGAAATCCATCATCCTGAACATCCCTTCGTATAGTCCCATCTCAACGATTTGACCTTTTTCTGTACTGGAAGTTTCACGATGTAGGAGAGCGCTTACAGTTCCAAAAGCAATATATATGCCAGATATATAATCGAGTAATGAAAATGAAGGGCTTACTGGGTGGCGGTCCTCAAATCCCTGTAGGTATGTATATCCCGAAAATGCAGTACTAGGCGTTCCGAATCCTGCCTTTTCTGCATATGGCCCTGTCTGTCCATAACCAGATTGTCTAGTCATAATGAGACGGGGGTTCACTTCCCTCAGCACATCATATCCTAGTCCCCATTTTTCCATGGTTCCAGGCCTGAAATTTTCTATTAGGACATCGGCGGTGCTAATCATTTTTTTAAATAACTCTTTACCCTCAATAGTGCGAATGTCCAAAGTTACAGACTGTTTATTACGTGCAAGACCTGGCCACCTTAATGGTTCAGAACCATTCCACGGTCCAAGGCCTCTCAACGGATCACCTTTATCCGGGAGTTCCACTTTTATTACTTCAGCTCCTAAGTCCGCCAATAAGGTAGCTGCAAACGGAGCGGCAATCACAGTAGATGCATCGATAACACGAATTCCAGTCAAAGGGCCATTTGTTGGATTATCCATAAAAATACTTCCTCCTTGATGTTATGAGTCTGGTAATTTTGCTAAATAAGATAGGAATGAGAAATAGAAATCTTTTGATGTTTCATCTAGTGGAACTTATCATTCCGTTAGCTGGAACTTCATGAATGAATTATAGCAAAACACTTTTTATCTGTCACGATAAAAATTAAAAAATTCTGTTTTTTCTAAAACCAAAATAAAAAACAGCGCCCAGTAAAAGGCGCTGTTTTTAAACTTGTCCACAATATTAGCTATTCTTTTGGGGCATTAAAGCATTCCGAAATCTTTATGGCATTTATCTTCACTTCATTTTTTATTGCATCCATCGCTATTTGCGTAAATCGTGTACTTGGACCCGATACGCATAAACAAAAATTCACTTCTTGATCGAGCCCAAAAATAGGTGATGCAAGTGAATTAACTCCAGCCCCTCTTTCGTCTAAACTCATTGCAATGGATTCTTTTTGAATGATTGTCAATTCGTTTGAAAGATTATTGCGTATTGTTTCGGAATCTAAAGTTTTTAGAACAGATTCAACAAACGCCGAAGACTGAAAAGCTAATAAGGCCTTCCCACCAGAACCTTTCTCCAATGGAAGTGTCTCTCCGATACTTACAACATGGCGGATTGATTGATTGCTCCCGTATCGTGCAATACACCTTCGTTTCTTATTCTCCAGCATATATAAACTTACTGATTCTCCAATTTCATTTCTTAGTTTCTTCATGAATGGTTTTGCAAGTTCCGTTATTTCGAATGAAATCGTACTTTCCGCAATACGACCAAACTGATACATTTTATAGCCAAACTGATATTTTGAGTTAGAGAATTTTTTTTGCAGTAGACCATTTTGTACTAATGTATCTAACAGCCTGGAAGTTGTTGATTTGGCCAAACTAATTTTATTTGAGATTTCCGTTAAGGATAATTCAGGCTCTTCTAAAGTAAAGCAGTTCAATATATTAATTGACCGTTGAACAGTCCTTGATCCTTTTAAGCCTTCACTTTCATCCATTGTAAAAGCCCCCCTTTACAATTATTTACCGACTGATTCCTTGCTCTCTAAATGTTGTTTTCATTTTGCAATTTCATATGCCTTATGTATTACCAATCAATTATAACCCCTAAAAAAGAGCATTTCATAATACGCTCAACTCCGAAACCAATTCGCTCCCTCATCCATATGCACAAAAGGAATATCCGTATCAATTACACCTCTGATTCGATCTAATTCAATATCTTCCCCTTCGAGCCATTTCGCAAAATCAATTGATGTGGGTTCCTGATTCCCCCCCAAAGCAATCCAAGCTTTCATCTCCTTAGGTAAATAAGCGGAGGTATGAATCGTTCCAGCCCAGCTGCTATATAAATCCGAAAAGACACCTTGGTTGGTGTCATTAAACAATCTATAAGCATCGTAGGCAGATGAAAGTTTCCCTTCATGTTCTTGTATGATTTCCAATCTGCGTTTCGAATCTATAAGATGATTACGATTTTCATTTTTCATGATTTCAAAGTGATTGGTACATGCATTGGCCCTACGCACCTCTACATTTCTCGGAGAGGTTTCCACAATATATGTTCCGCCACTTTTATCATAAACGACGTACGTGAATGAATGACGATGTGGGATTTCCTTCAACATCGAAACCGCTTCCTCCACGTTCGCACAAGATTCAACAATCAGTCTGCCAATCATGCAGCAAATGAATCCATCTCCCGGGTTCTTTCGATTCATGAAGTTATATCCGATCACTAACCCTTTTTCATTCATGCCATCCATCCGTCCAGTCCCTCGCTGACTAGGTCCAATGCTTGAATACCCTTGATCAGTTGGCTGGAATAAGACATAGCGCCCTTCGTATGTCTTTGGATGGTAATCATAATTGCGAATGAGATAATCATCCCCTGTCATGATGGAGCATCCAGACCGAACATAATCCAATCGGTACCCTCCAAACTCTTGCAGCACGCGTTCAATTGGCCATTTCAATGCTTCTTGCAACCCCAGTAATTCTTCCCATACTCCAGGGGCGAATTGTGTAATCGCTTTCTTGACCTCTTCTTCTTCAATCGTAAACCGTGGCTGTCTAATCTTCCACTGATCTTCACGATTTTTTACGGTTAGTGAATCTTTTAATGCCTCACCTTGCATGTACCCGAACTCATAATGTGTACCCCGAAATTGTATGATATCACTATATACTTGCTTCACAACTTATCCCTCATTTACAGTAGTGGCTGTTCAATTAAGGATACTTGAAGTGCAGTTGAAAATAAAGAAGATAAGCATTAAATTTATGAAACAACTCACCACCCCGTACCCCCCTCATAATCTGTAACTAGGCATATTTATGAGGGGGACGGATTATGGAGATGGAATTAACGGCACTCCATTGGATTTATGTTGTATTTATTGTATTGATAATCGGGTTTATGGTAAAACGCCGTGATACGACCATCATTTGCATAATTGGCATTTTCCTTTTGGCTTTAGTTGCTACTGGCAGTTTTGCCTCATCCATAAGCGGGATATTCAACAGTTTCATCTTCGCCATCACGGAATTAATGTCCACGATATTAATCATTTCAATCATAGTCGCCATGAGCACGGTTTTAACGAAGTCTGGTATTAACGATGTCATGATCGCACCATTTGCCAAATTCATTAAAAATCCTACACTTGCCTTTTGGATAATCGGGATTGTCATGATGATCATATCCTGGTTTTTCTGGCCATCACCAGCGGTTGCCTTACTTGGGGCGGTTCTGCTCCCGTTTGCATTACGGGCTGGTTTACCTGCGTTAGGCGTGGCGATGGCAATGAACCTTTTTGGCCACGGAATAGCATTATCAGGGGATTTCATCATTCAAGCTGCCCCTAAACTCACGGCAGATGCAGCTTCGATACCAGTCGGTGATGTCATTGCTGCGAGCATTCCCCTTGTCATTGTAATGGGGGTCGTCACCACCACCTCTGCCTTTATCCTTTTAAAGCGGGATATGAAACTTGGAAGAATCAAGGCTGCTGATTACGTTGGAATCAGCCAAGATCAAACAATCAGGGAAGATCTGCTCACACTGGCACAAAAGAAGTTTTTTGCAGTCTTCATTCCGATCGCATTTCTATTGGATGTTGTGGCCTTGTCGATTTTGAAGTTGCAAGGCGGAGATGCAACGGCGTTGGTTGGCGGAACAGCCGTTTTCATCTTGCTCATTTTATCCCTCGTCGCACATAAACAACAGGGACTTGAAAAATCAACGGCCTATTTAATTCAGGGATTTCAATTTGGCTTCAAAGTATTCGGACCCGTCATTCCAATCGCCGCATTCTTCTATTTAGGAGATTCTGGATTCACCCAAATCATCGGTGACTATTTACCAAAAACTTCCCTCGGCATTGTCAATGACCTTGGCGCCGCCTTGGCGGCCTCGGTTCCTTTGACGAAAGAAATTGCCTCTGTCACATTAACGGGCATCGGTGCCATCACTGGCCTTGATGGGTCGGGATTTTCAGGGATTTCTTTAGCAGGTTCGGTTGCCAAACTTTTTGGAACGGCAATCGGAAGCGGAACCGCTACCTTGACTGCACTTGGGCAAATAACTGCGATTTGGGTTGGCGGAGGTACCTTGATTCCATGGGCCCTCATCCCAGCCGCTGCCATATGTAATGTCAGCCCATTCGAACTTGCGCGCCGGAATCTGCTGCCGGTAACCATTGGTTTGGCCGTCACTACAATCGTTGCAATGTTTCTTATATAATAATTCTAAACGGTATTGTGCTTGGACTTTAAAGTTACGAAAACGACACCTGTACAATGTGTAAAACAATACCTACTCTCATTTTTAAAAGGACTGAGAAGTAATATTATCCCCTTAAGATAGATAGTGTAAAAAAACACAAACAGTCGTGGACGATACACTACTACCTGAAGGGGATTTTATTATGGCTAATAACTATTTTGGCGGTTGGCATTATTAAGGCATTGCACGAACATGGAAAAGGAGTTCCCAAAGACTATTCTGTCGTTGGATTTGATGACCTTGTGATTAGTCGTTATTAATGACCAGGTTTAACGACAATACGGCAAGATGTATTTAATAAGGGGACCATTTCAGCTCAAACAATCATTGATATGATTGAACTAGAAACAACAGATCCAGTAAACACGAACCTTCCAATTGAGATAATAGTGAGAGGATCTACAAGATTTATATATATGTGATCCGCACCGCCGCAAATCTAGCTCCAATAGAAAAAGGGCTGCCGCAGCAACCCTCGTTTTGAAGTAAAGCACCCTACTATTTCCTTAAAGATTAGTAATCTACAATAAACAACTGTCTCACTTAGAAGAATTCAAAGCAAGTTATAGATTAACCCACTTTATGCTCAGTTTCAATTTCTGTCGGAGCATCTACTGGTACACGCTTGCCCATTCCAAAAGCGTAATAACTAATGACAACGATACATAGAAAACCAATTCCTACAATTAACGAAATGCGTGTTTCATCATTAAACCACATTCCGACTAATACCATTATCAAGAAAGCAATGGTCAAGTAGTTTGTTACAGGTGCAAAAGGCATTTTAAATGGATGATTGACCATTTCAGCCTTTTTAGCTTTTCTGAATTGAATTTGACTTATCAGAATGACAAACCACGGAATCATACCAGGAAGTACACTTGCACTATAAACATGCACAAATAAATTTTCTGGTGCAACATAACTTAAAACTACACCAAGTGCTAACCCCACTATCACACCGAACGTACCGAATAATGGGACACCACTATTGGATACTTTGGCAAAGTATTTTGGCGCTTGTCCATTCATTCCTAATGTGTAAAGCATGCGTCCTGCACTGTAAATACCACTATTGCAGCCAGACATTGCAGCTGTGATTACGACAAAGTTAATGATTCCAGCTGCTGCTGTAATACCAACTTTCGCAAAGGTTGCCACAAATGGGCTGCCAATTGCAGTTAGTTGGTCCCAAGGGTAAACGGTTACAATAATGAAAATTGCACCAATATAGAAGATTAAGATACGCCAAATGGTACTTTGAATCGCTTTAGTTATTGTGTTTTGCGGATCTTTTGCTTCACCAGCTGTAATCCCGATCAGTTCTACACCCTGATACGCTGCAACAACTAATGAAAGAGCAAAGAAGAATCCTTTCCATCCACCTGTAAACCATCCACCATGTTCCCAAAGATTAGATAATCCTATCGCCTCTCCGCCGTTACCAAATCCAAAGAAGATAAGTCCAATTCCTGCAACGATCATTAATACAATCGTTACGATTTTAACCAGTGCAAACCAAAATTCAATTTCACCAAAGGATTTAACGGAAATCAGGTTCGCTGCCCCAAGGATCACCATTGCAATCAAACCTGGGATCCAAGCAGGAAGATCAGGGAACCAATACTGCATGTATGTCCCAACAGCTATGATTTCGGCCATCCCGACAATAACCCATTGGAACCAGTTGCTCCAAGCAGTCATATACCCTGCCAATGGATGAATATACTTATAACCAAATGTAGCAAATGAACCTGTACTTGGCTCCAAATACAACATTTCCCCCATTGCCCGCATAATCAAAAAGATAAAAATCCCTGATATTGCATAAGCCAACATGACAGATGGACCTGTCCATTTAATCGCGCTGGCTGAACCCATAAATAAACCAACACCAATTGTACCGCCCAAAGCAATCATCTGAATATGACGGCCCTTCAGGTCCCTATTCAAATCTTGGTTTGCCATTCCATTTCCCCCTACTCTACTAAAAGTCATATTTGCTGCAAAATCCTAATACTCTCCATTCGGTATCGAAATGATTAAGCGGGCATCTTTATGAGCCTTCAAAAATCATTCTCCACTTCTAGGTTAAGCATTCCTGATAGTTAGAAAGATTCTTATGAATTTTCACGTTATACCAGATGTGAACATAAAGTTAATGGAAAGCGCTTACTTTTTATTGGTCTAATAAGTGCTTCATTAAACCGGTAAAAAAAATCACGACCTGTATAAAATAACCCGAATAAAAGAGTCTTGCAACCCTTTTATTCGGCTCAGGCTGATTAAGCGGTAATTAACAGTGACTTTAATCCAAGCTTTACCAACATATCCTTCGTCATTTTCTCCAAATCATATTCCGCCTTAAATCCCCATTCTTCTTTTGCACAAGTTGAATCTATGCTATTTGGCCAACTGTCAGCAATAGATTGTCTTCCAGGATCGACGTCATAATCCATGACAAAATCTGGAATATGCTTTTGGATCTCGGCTGCGATTTGTTCTGGGGCAAAGCTCATGGCAGATACATTAAAAGAATTCCGATGTTTTAGCTTTGAGGCATCCGCCTCCATTAATGTCGTAATGGCAGCTAAAGCGTCAGGCATATACATCATATCCATGTATGTTCCCTTATCAATGTAAGATGTATATTTCTTATTTTTAATCGCTTCATAGTAAATTTCGACCGCATAATCGGTTGTTCCGCCGCCAGGAGGCGTAACATACGAGATCAGCCCTGGGAATCGAAGACCTCTCGTATCAACGCCAAATTTATGATTGTAATAATCACATAATAACTCACCCGATACTTTATTCACTCCGTACATTGTATTCGGTCGTTGAATGGTGTCTTGCGGTGTCCAATCATTAGGAGTCGTTGGACCAAACGCACCAATAGAGCTAGGTGTAAATAATCGGCAATTAAGTTCTCGTGCCGTTTCCAAAGCATTTACCAATCCGCCCATGTTTAAATTCCAGGCTAAAAGCGGCTTCTTTTCAGCTGTTGCCGACAATAAAGCAGCTAAATGAATAATCGTATCCACTTCATGTTTTTTGGCAATATCAAACATCGCTTTTTCATCGGTAACATCCAATATCTCAAATGGACCTGATTGGACCACATTACTTTCCGTTCTACGAATATCTGTTGCAATGATATTGTCAAAGCCGTATATCTCTCTCATTTTCAGCGTCAGTTCTGAACCAATTTGACCTAAAGCCCCCGTTACTAAGACCTTTTTCATCAAAAATCCCTCCCTTTTTTACACTCTGCAGTAAGAAACCCTTTATATAATCGACATCTCTTTTCCTACTTTTTCATAAATGTCTATAGCCCGATCCAGCATCTCTTTTGTGTGAGCAGCTGTCGGCATATTCCTCACCCTTCCTGTTCCCTTCGGAACTGTAGGGAATACGATGGATTTAGCATATACACCTTCTTCGATCAGCCTTTTACTGAATTGCTGTGTTTTAGCTTCATCACCTATAATGCAAGGGGTAATCGGTGTCTCGCTCTCCCCTATATCAAAACCTAATTCTTTTAGACCTTTTTTCAAGTAATCGCCGTTTTCCCACAGCTTATTTTGAAGATCTGAGCTATTCATCAAAATATCAATGGCTTCTATACAGGATGCAACTGCTCCCGGTGTGACAGCCGTTGAAAATAAAAATGGACGACTTCTCACTTTTAGCCAATCAATTAAATCTTTCTTTCCTGCTACATAGCCACCTACAACACCAATAGCCTTAGATAATGTTCCAATTTGGAAATCCACTCTATCCGATAACCCAAAATGTTTTACCGTTCCTGCACCATTACCTAGTACACCTGATCCATGCGCATCATCAACATACGTAATTAAATCTAACTCTTCGGCAATATCCACAATTTCAGGGAGCTTGGCAATATCCCCATCCATCGAGAACACTCCGTCAGTAATAATCATGATTTTGTTATACAATCCAGACTCTTTTGCTTTAAGTGCTTTTGTTCGTAAATCATCCATGTCGGAATGGATAAAGGGAATGATTTTTGCTTTAGATAATCGGCATCCATCAATGATTGAAGCATGATTCAATTCATCTGAAAGGATGGCATCGTGTTTATCCATCACTCCTGAAATCGCTGCCATATTACAGTTAAATCCAGATTGATAAGCAATGGCTGCTTCTGTATGTTTAAACTCGGCAAGCTTTTCTTCCAATTTGACATGTATATCTAACGTCCCGTTAATCGTACGGACAGCACCGGCTCCGACACCATATGTTTTCGTTGCTTCTATGCATGCGTCGATTAATCGGCGATCAGTTGCTAAACCTAAATAATTATTGGATGATAAATTAATTAGCTCTCTTCCTGCAATGGTGATCATCGGACCGTTCGGACCTTCTACCGGATCTATCACGTTATAAAGTCCTTTATCTTTTAAATCATCTAAATTTTCTTTCAAAAATCGATTTAATATTTCACTAGACATCTCATATACCCCCTAATTGATGGTTGGTGATCTACCCTATTCTTAAATGTTGCATTTAAGAATTATGAATTTTGCTCTTATTAAGAAAATACAGGTGTCCTTCCCAAAAAAACACATGGAAGTAACGTAAATCCTTTTAAATTAATAGTTATAACAACCATAATAATAGATAAATTTATTGTTGTCCATATTGTGTGGACAAAAAAATTTAAGATTGCTGTAGTTTCGCCTTAAAGATCTTTCAATAATTCGTTGAAAACATTGAATTTCCGCGTAGATTTTAACCATAAAATTTCCGTGTTAATCATCGAAATAAATGAGGTGAAAATGAGGCACTTTTTAGATATTTTTTCTAGATTATTACAATTACACCTCCTTACTTCCATAAAAAATGGAGCTGTTGATCTGCTCCTGAAGAGGAAGTAAAGCACCATATGTTACGTTTAATCTTTCATACATCAATACCATAATTAGGTCTAACTAACAAAGTATGGAAAATGCACACGAAGAAAATTAAGACATAAATAAAGCATATTTTTCCTACGTGTTTTACCAACTGGAAATTTTTCTCAAAAAAACGGTGAGAATTTTGGAAAAATTAGTTTTTACCAACCTAAAAAAACTGTAGACACCCCCAAATTATTATCGAGGTTGTCTACAGTCTAAAATCCTCGTAGCTTCGAGGATTTAGTCATGCACGATCGTTTTAAATTTTTCCCAATGCTTCCTTGATGCTATCGTATACTTCGTCCCATAGCTGTTTATCTTCAGAAAATGCCTCTGTTATCTTTTTAAAGACCTCTTTCTGCTCTGCCTCAAATCGTTCATCATCCTTAGCTGGAAGATTTGAGCGCAACTCCATTACAAACGCTTGTACCTTTGGTGCACGAGGTCCCCAAACGGCTCTTTCTTCGCCATTCTTATCAATGAATATAAAAATGGGAATCGAACGCGCTGTTCCATTCGTTAAGTATTGATCGATCAGCTCAAGATTTTGATCTCGTAAAATCATGCGAGTTTCCATATTTGTCGCTTCCGTTATATTCAATAAAATAGGTATATTCATCATCGCATCTCCGCACCAGTCTTCAGTAATGACAATGGCCCGAAGTTCTTTCGCTTTTAATTCATCAAAAAAATCCTGATCATCTGCAGAAATAGAAAAACGCTCATGAATCGATTGTAAGTTTTCTTTATGAGCCTTCATTGAAGAAACAAATTCTCTAGCGGGAATCCCCATTTCAAACCATTCATTCAGTGTCGTCATTTTATTGCTCCTAACTAACTATTTTTAAGTTAAAAGTACCATAAACCCCTTATTATTTCATTGTTTACACCTTGAAAAATCAACTGACTGCCTTTTATACGGAAGATGCTCTTGATATCCGGTTTAAAAATGGTCGTGTTCGCTCTTCCTTTGGAGCTTTGAAGATCTCCATTGGCGCGCCCCTTCTTCTACATTGCCCCCGCGACCCATGAAAAGAACCAATCCTAGACCATCATCGGTTACAATCACCATCGTGAAGCCTTCCTCTAATAACATATTTTCTCCCCCAAGCAGCGATTTGACCATCTCCACCAGAAGAGACGGCAAACATATCCACTCCAGCTTCCTGAGATAGGTTTGGCTGATAATTCCACTATTTTCTAAAGAATCGTTTCCTTCCCCCTAATATTTTTATAGAGATCTATTCATCTAAACCCTATCAGAATAAGATTCGTCAATGAGAGGAAGAGAAATGGAGAGAGGTGTCTATGAAAAGCTGGAATGAATGAACGAAGAGTGGATATGTATTGAAGGTAAAATGGGGGATGACTATGCTTGAAATCAAGCTGGACCGAAATTTTTGGAATTACAACATCAAAGGTGCTAGGCATGAAATCGTGTCTGGCACCTTTGTCCTGTCTGTTCACCACTTATCCTGGTCATGTAATAAATTCTTGGCACTTTCAAATAAAAAATAAGCGGCTTTAATAATGGCTTTTTCATCAACAGTAAAAGCTGGATGATGCCAGTCTTCGTTTCCGTTTGTACCAAAAAAGGCAAAGGTACCGGGGATATGTTGAAGGTAATAAGCGAAATCTTCACCTCCCATTGAAGGTTCTGGATTGATTACATGCAATGATTGTTTCCGAGCAGACAAGCGGGCCATCTCTGTGACTGCCGGATGATTAAGAAGCGCAGGGGGCCCAGGAAACCAACCAATCGCAGCTTCCTGTGAAAAAGCAGCTGTAATATGATTCACAATCGAATAAAACTTTTTTTTTACTTCTTCGCGTATCTCTGAATTAAAGGTTCGAATCGTTCCTTCCAATATGACGTCACCTGGAATTACATTCCAAGTGTTTCCACCTGTTATTCTCGTAACACTTACCACAGCACTATCTAATGGGGATACATTCCGGCTGACGATAGTTTGAAGAGCAGTAATAAGCTGAGCCGCTGCCGCTATTGGATCTTTTCCGTTTTGAGGGATGGCCGCGTGGCTCCCCTTCCCTTGAAGAACAATATGAAAACGGTCCACTGCCGCCATTAACGGACCATCTTTTATCCCAATGGTGCCGACAGGCAAATTGGGTTTATTGTGCAGGCCAATTACAGCCGCTACATCGTCAATTTGACCATCTTTTATCACATGCACCGCTCCGCCACCTAATTCTTCTGCGGGTTGAAAAAGCAATCGCACTGTCCCGCACAACTCTGATTGATATTCTTTTAAAAGGTAGGCAGCACCTATGGCAGCTGCCGTATGAAAATCATGGCCGCAAGCATGCATCACTCCTTTTATTTTCGAAGCAAATGGAAGCCCGGTTCGTTCCTCAATCGGAAGTGCATCGATATCCGCCCTTATGGCTACTGTCGGTCCGGGTTTGCCACCCTTTATATCTGCAAAAACACCTGTTTTCAATCCTGTATGACGGATCTCAATGCCCTCTTCCTCGAGCCAGGTTTGTATCGATTTTGTCGTATCAAATTCTTCATTTGATAACTCCGGATATTGATGTAAATGGCGCCGTATCGATATTAAGCGCTTTTCCAGCTCTCGACTCATACAGTCGCCTCCTTCTATAAATCTAAGCGATAGCATTTTACTAAAACATCATGATTTTGGAATTCTTTCGTTTGATCCCGTTTAAAGCCAAACCATTCATATAGTTTAATGGCTTTATGCATCTTATCAGTAGAATGTAGATATAAACTGGACGCACCTTGCGATTTTGCATAATTTACACTAGCTTTTAATAATTCCTGTGCGATCCCGCGTCCCCTTGATTCGGGATGAACGGCCAACAACCGAATGATTGGTGAAAAAATTCCAAGTTCAGGCTTCTCATATGCTTTTTCAGATGACTGAAAAAGCTGCAATGTACCAAGGATATCCTGATTGCACTTTGCAACCAACACCTTATCAACATGTGGATTATCCACCGAGGATTCAATATTTTTTAAATAGCCTTCCCAAGCTTCCGGGTTCGAATATTCATGTTCATATTGTTGATAACTTTCTACCAATAAGCGGCGCACTGTCTCTTTATCTTCTTCAATCAATTCATCGACCACGATTGTATTAATCATACGTCCTCCTTTTGCCACTTCCTTTAATTGGCCCTTTCTTCTAAAAACGATACGGAAAAATCTCTTGATATCCGGTTTAAAAATTGTCGTGTTCGCTCTTCCTTCGGCGCATTGAAAATCTCCAATGGTGAACCTTCTTCTACAATGACCCCGCCATCCATGAAAAGAACACGATCCGAGACCTCTTTAGCAAAACTCATTTCATGGGTTACAATCACCATCGTGATACCTTCCTGGGCAATTGCTTTTATGACAGAAAGCACCTCCCCAACCAACTCAGGGTCGAGTGCCGACGTTGGCTCGTCAAATAGAATGACCTCAGGATTTAAAGCAAGTGCCCTAGCAATTCCAACACGTTGCTGTTGACCTCCTGACAATTGCGAGGGGAAATAGTTATGCTTATCTCCCAAACCTACTTTTTCCAATAACAGCTCGCTTTCCCGTTTCGCTTCAGCTTTCTTATATTTTTTTGTAACAATTAACCCTTCCATTACATTCTCCAAAACAGTTTTATGAGCAAATAAATTATAATGCTGAAAAACCATTGCCGATTGTCTTCTAAGGGATAAGATTTCCCTTTTGGTCGCCTTCTTAGACTTCACCTGTATATCTCCCACTTGAACAATTCCCTCATCAGGTTTCTCCAGAAAGTTCAAGCACCTAAGCAGGGTCGTTTTTCCTGATCCACTTGGTCCAAGTATGGTAACTACTTCTCCCTTGCCTATTTTCAAATTAATTCCTTTTAAAACAGGCTGCTGGTTAAATGATTTTTGAATATCTTTTAAATAAATCATTGTACTCCTCCTCGATTATAGGCAGTGGCCTTTTTCTCAATTAAAAACGAAAGCCCCTCTGCAATGATTGTGAGGCCCCAATAAATTAAACCAGCAGCGATAAAGGACTCCAAAAATTTCAAATTGGTGGATGCAACTATATTGGCTGCTCCTGTCATTTCTTTTTGCGATACAATGAAAGCAATGGATGACGTATGCAAGAATCCAATGAAAATATTCGTGAAATTCGGGATGGACTGAGCAATGGCCTGTGGCAAAACAATTCGCGTCATGGCTTGAAACGAATTCATCCCCACGGAATAGGCTGCCTCCATTTGGCCATTGGAGACACTGATAATTCCCGATCTGAATATTTCTGATAAATAGGCACCCGCACTCAACGATAAGGCGGTTAAGACAAATAAAATGATCGGAATGGAATTAGATTGAATACCCAAATCAAATTTTGTTGAAATTTGATCGATTAATAATGGAAAACCGAAATAAATGAGCATTATGTGCATAATAATTGGTGTTCCTCTAAAGAAGGAAACATATCCATTTGCAACTCTACATAGAAATTTCACTTTATATATCCTAATCAAGGCAACAGCGAGACCGATAATAAAACCTGCAAGAAGAGGAAGAATCGTTAAGATAAGTGTGATCGGAAGTGCTTTAATAATCTCCTTAAAAGCAGTCCAAATGAATAGAATATCAATCGTCAAGTCCTTCTCTCCTCCCTTTGTTATCCAGTAACAGACACATCAACAGTTTGATGCCGATTAATGCGGTTTTCATAAAGTCTGAATATTTTCTCAAACACTAGCACGACTGCATAATAGATAACAGCTAATGAGAGATAGACTTCGAGAGCATGTGCAGTTGCAGCAATTAATGTCTCTCCCCTGCCCATCATATCCATTACGCCGATGGTAAAGGCAAGTGAGGTATCCTTCAAGGATCCGATAATAGAGTTTGCGATATTCGGAAAAGCAATCCGTATTGCCTGAGGAAGTACAATTCGAAAAAAACTTTGACTATTATTCATACCAACAGAATAGGCTGCTTCCGTTTGTCCATAATCGACAGCCTTAATCGCTCCTCGGAATATTTCTGCGAAATGCGCCCCATTGCTTAATGCATAAGTAATAATGACAAAATACAGAGCATCCATTCTTGAAATATCAATATTAATGAATAAAAGGATTGCAGGCAGTCCATAAAAAACTAGAAATAATTGTATTAAAATAGGAGTTCCCCGAATGAATGAAATATACAAAATGACTAATTGATTCAAAACAGGGATACGAAATAATCTCAGGATGGCTGCCGCTATCCCGATGACCATTCCTAATAAAACGGATGCTGCCAGAATTTGCAATGTTACTCCAAGATAATAAATTAATGTCGGAATGAAATCGACGATTAATGAAGGATCAAATGCTTTCCCCATGCTTTAGCACCTCCGCGCTTACTACTATCTAATTAAAACCCTACTGAATAGTCTGCGCCCAGCCACTTTTTACTTAGTTCGCTAACTACCCCATCTTCTTTCAGCTCCACAAGTACTTCATCAATTCTCTTCTGTAAAGGAGTTTCATCTTTTCTTAGCAAAAAGTATACTTTTGAATTAAGAAGTGGCTCACCCACAACCTTTTGCTGTGCATCTGCTTGTTTATTTAAGAAGTCGACTGCAAATGGTGTAGTAATGGTAGCATCCGCCCGACCAGTTTTGATTTGATTCTTCGTATCATCTACGCCTTGGCCAGAATAGACAATTTCAATACCGGCATTATTTTCTTTATTATACTTTTCAAGAAAAACAGCAGAATTGCTCGTTGCACTCACTATCGCTTTTTTTCCTTTTAGATCTTTAATGGAATGAATATCCTTGTTGTCCTGATGAACTGTAACTTGAAGCGGAAAGACATTATATGGTTCTTTATTAAATAGAAATTTTTCTTTTCGTTCATCATTCACCTCCATTTGGTGAGCAACAAAATCTATTTTGTTCGTTTCTAAACTTAATAATAGATTAGAAAATTCCATCGTTTTAAATTCAAATTCATATTCAGGCAGCTTTTCATCGATTTGACGAACCAACTCGACATCATATCCTGTCAGCTTACCATTCTTATCCAAAAAGCAAATATTAGGGAATTGCGTCCCTGTTCCGACAATGATTTTCTGAACTTTTTTATCTTTTGATTCTCCAGAACTTGATTTTGCTGTACTCGTTGTTTCTTTCGAAGAACAAGCTCCCAAAAAAGTAAGTAGCAGTGCCATAACAATTAATAAGGTTTTTTTCATCTCAAATTCCCCCGACGTTTTTAATTACTCACAATTGGTTCTTTATTTTCAATAATGCGAAACAACGTTTCATCTAGAATTTTACGAAGATACACAATTTTTTCTCCATCGAGATCTCGTTCAGCAAAAATCTCATAGCCTCTTCTTTCATAAATGGAAGCAAGCCAAGGATGACGATCAGCTGTCGCCAAATAGACTGCCGGCGCTTTCACCTGTTTCCGAAGTGCATTTTCTTCCACCCAGGTTAACAACGTCGAGCCAAAACCTTTTTGTTTGTATAGGGGGTCGACTGCAAACCACCAAATGAATGGGTACGGACTGAAATGATCGGGATCATTCCATGGATGACGAACTGTCACAGTGGAAACAATTTGGCCGTCCTGTTCTAAAACATAAGTGAGATTCCGACTAATATTATTTGTCACTAGCTGCAAATCAGCTGTTGCAGCCAGAAAGTTAATATTCAATTCTCTAATTGGTTCATAAGCCCGAAGTGTAACGTTTAGCACTTCGGGCGCATCCTTTACAGTGGCAAGACGGATTAGCTGTGTCATGATTAACTCCCCGTTCCCATAACATATTATTTACACAAGAATAGTCGGATTTAAATCAACAATTTTTCCTTTTACGCTCTATTTCATTATTTAATATCCATTTAATAATAAGTCAACTTCTTAAATCAGCTAAATTTTGTTATTGTAAGCGTTCGAGTGCTTTTTCAAGAGAGGGTATGCCAATATCCGTAACACTCTCATATACGTTACCTCGCCCAATTTCAATAATAGGAACATACCGAACACCATATTTGATTTCTAAAATATCTCGCCGTTCATCATGATCGGTAACATCCACTGTTTGATAAGCAATGTCCTTTTCTTTTAAGTATTGTTTAACCTCTTCACAATAGTGACATCCTTGTTTTGACCAAACGACAACATTTAACGCTTCTCCCATTTCGTATTCCTCCTTCATTTTTTAAATGATACTTCTATTATTGGTTAATCTTTACTTTCGCATGACGATTTTCCGGGAATGGAAGCCCCAAGTTGCCTCTTAATGTTTCTGCTTCATATTCAGTACGATATATTCCCCTTTTTTGCAGGATAGGAATCACATAAGATACAAAGTCACTTAAAGCATTGGGAACACTTGAAGTAAAGATAAATCCGTCCGCCCCCTTCTCTTCGAACCATTGCTGAATCAAATCCGCCACTTTCTCTGGCGTTCCAATAAAAGAAGTCCGGGGTGTAGTCTCTTTAAGTGCTACTTGACGGAGCGTTAACTGTTTCTCCTTGGCTGCCTGTTTAATTCGATCAGTTGTACTTCGGAAACTGTTTTTTCCGATGTCTCCGAGATCAGGGAAAGGTGCATCCAGTTCATATTGGGAAAAATCATGATGATCGAAGTATCGTCCCAAATAGTCAAGCGCCTTATCTATAGAAACTAAGTTAGCGAGTTCTTGATATTTGTGCTCTGCCTCTTCCTCAGTTGCACCAATGATTGGAGCGATACCTGGCAGAATAAGAATCTCATCTGGATTTCTCCCGAATCCAGTAGCCCTGTTTTTTACATCTTGATAAAAAATCTTAGCATCTTCCAAAGTGGGTTGACCTGTAAAGATTGCATCCGCTTCTTTAGCCGCAAGATTTTTCCCGGCTTCTGATGAACCAGCTTGAAAAACAACAGGTCGCCCCTGTTTAGATCTGGCAATATTGAGTGGTCCTTGCACGGAGAAATATTCTCCTTTATGTTTTAATTGATGCATTTTAGAAGGGTCAAAAAACTCACCGGACTCTTTATCCCGAGTAAACGCGTCATCCTCCCATGAATCCCAAAGTCCTTTGGTGACCTGTATATATTCTGATGCTATTCGATAGCGTTTGGCATGATCCGGGTGTTCTTCTATCGTTTTGTTATAATTCAAGGCAGTACTCTCAAGAGGTGTAGTAACAAGGTTCCATCCGCCACGACCTTGACTAATGTGATCAAGTGAAGCAAATTGTCGGGCTACAGTAAATGGCTCACTGTATGAGGTGGAAACAGTTCCGACAAGCCCTATTCTTGATGTGAAAGCAGCGAGTGCGGATAAAATGGTCAGTGGTTCAAATCGATTTAAAAAATGCGGAATTGATTTCTCATTGATAAACAATCCATCAGCAATGAAAAGTAAATCGAACTTTCCCTCCTCAGCCTTCTGGGCCTGCTCCTTATAAAATTCAAGACTAACACTGGCATCGGCTTGAATGTCAGGATGTCTCCAACCAGATATACTCCCACCAACTCCATGAACAAGCGCTCCAAATTTCAACTTTCTCTGCTCAGACATCCATACTCCTCCTTTAATTTATATCGGTTTTTAGCTTTGCTTACATCTACCAGGACTTTTTAATTTTGGCTCGTAAAGTGTTTCTCTTCAGATAAAGCTAATTGAAGAGGACTCAACAATTGAAAAGATCGGAACCTTTCTGCTTCTTTTAAAATCGGCGAATGTAGGATGAACTCATCTACCCCATATTTTTCATGTAAATTTGTTAATACTTCTTTTACATATGAGGGAGTTCCAGCAATAATATTGGAGTCCTGTTCTTCTATTTCGTAAGACTCGCCAGTCTGATTCCCAAATAACTCTGCTTGCTCTAGTGTTTGGACCGTAACAGAACGGCCGCTTTGGAGATGGACTTTCACAATCTTCTGATCACCTGTTAACTGTTCTGCTTCTTGTTGTGTAGGAGCAGCAATCACTGAAACTGATACCTTAAAGCTTCCAGTTGGATAGATACTTTGGTAAATGCGTGAAGCATCTTCGAGTACAGTCTCATTACTATTGATAAATCGAGCAAATACATAATCTATCCCAAGTTCTGCTGCTAGCCTGGCGCTGTCAGCACTTGCACCAAGCAGAAACATCTCCGGCTTTTCAGAAGGGAGTGGTGTCGCTTGAATACCTGCAAGCGGATGAGTGTCGTTAACAGAATTTTCGATTATTTTTTTCAAAAAAGATAGCCGCTCTTCGAAGTCTTTACCATCATTCACAGTACCAAATTGCAGAGCCTTCGTTGATAAGGGGAGACCACCTGGTGCTTTTCCGATGCCAAGGTCTACTCTGCCTGGCGAAAGATTTGATAATACGTGAAAGTTTTCCGCCACTTTATATGGACTATAATGCTGAAGCATAACACCTCCGGACCCTACCCGAATCGATTTTGTTTGGGCTAATAAATAAGATATCAATACTTCCGGGGAGGATCCCGCTAGCTTTTCGGCATGATGATGTTCTGATACCCAGAAACGGGTATACCCCCACTCTTCTGCATGTCTAGCCAGATGAATGGTTTGCTGGAGTGCATCAAATGCTGAAGCTCCTGGAAATATCGGGCTCTGGTCTAAAATGCCAAGCTTATAACTCATATTCTCTCCTCCACTTTAATTCAAAGTTTACCTATGTGATTAATTTATTTTGACTAATCCTATCACCTAAAACATGCAAATGGCAATGGTTTAACTAATAAAAAAAAATATTGCATTGATAGAAAATATCTATCAATTCGATTGTATCTGTAATTGATGCAAGTCTTTTTCAAATTTCCGAATTGAGAAAAGAATATCATTCCATAGTAAGGGAGCTTCCATCCCGTGATTTAAGTGCGTTAGATAGATGTGCTGCTTTATCTTGATTAAATGAGACACATCCACTTCAACCAAAGTTCCCTGTTCTAATTCATTTTTAATACATAAATACGGTAAAAATCCGATACAGCTTCTGCTAAGAATAAGCGATTTCGCCACTTCCAAGTGATCAACCTGAAATTCAATACGAGGCTCTACATTAGACACTTCAAAAATTTTATGAACGTGGTTCCAGTCAAACGCACCGCACTCAAAAAAGACTAACGGCTCCATTGCCAATACCTGCACTGTTAGCTCAGTTTCAAGTTGAAATGGATGTCCTGGATACACGACTAAACGAATCGAATTATCAAGGGTCTTATAATTTTGCAGACCACTATGTGAAACATCCTTCATAAATGCTATATCAACCTTTTTCTGAAGCAATTTATCCATTAATGCATCATTTGTTGCTGAAATAAATTTAAAGCGTAAATTAGGATTCTTCCTTTTCCATAAAGGAAGAGCAAATGGAATAAAGTATTGCGATGTAATGATATTAGCCCCTATCGTTATTTCCTCCAGATCGCTTCCTGTTTTCAACTGTTTTTTCCCCTGTTGAAAAGTCCGAATAATTTGTTCCGCAAATGGAATGAAGGCCTTCCCTTTTTCGGTTAAAATCATCCCTCTCCCTTGCCTCTCAAATAGTACTGAATCGAGTTCACTCTCAAGCGTCTTAATTCTTGCCGAAACCGTTGGCTGTGATAAAAACATTGCCTCTGCAGCTTTATGAAAACTATTGAGGTGAACAACATACATAAAAGCTTCAATATGATCAATATTCATCTTCCCAACTCCTTTTGCAAAAATGAACACAAAAAGCTCCTGTTCGCTTATCGCGTTCAGGAGCTTTTGGTTGTCCAATCAGCTCATCCTCTTATAATAATTCTTTCTCCGATTTTAATCTTATAAAACCAATAAGTAAAGTGTAATTTAATTAAGTAAACAACCATATATTCATTGTGACACCATACAACATCGTATTGAAGAAACTTCATCCTATTTATGCAAATGAAATTTCAATGAAAATTAATGGTCAAAAGTTAGGCATGTTAAATCTTTTCCAAGAGGTACATCCTGTCTACGTTGTATATTTTTTCTCCTTATAAAAAAGATAAGAAGGGTCATCCTAATGTAGTAATTCCTATAATGACATAAGGAGAGATACTACATGCCTCAACAACAAATTGATGTCAATCAATTAAATCAAGCAAAAGCAAACGTTACCCTTACGCAAACCTTACTTTCACAAGCAATTGAAAAATCTTCCTCTGATCCAACTTTAGCACAAGAAGCCATTAAACAAGCTGCTCAAGAGATCGCACAAGCCCAATCTTCCGTAAACCAGGTATACAATGCCGTACAAGCTCCACAAGCAGAATGATTTTGGGGATTCCCTCGATTAATTGATGCATACCAAGAATAAAAGAGGCCTATATCCTAATTGAGGAATAGGCCTTTTAATAACGAATGTTTTTGGTCCATCCAAGCTTTTTCAACCCCACTTATTTAATGGGGGGATGCTTTGAGGGAATTTAAACGTATTGTACGGATCATAAGTCGTTTTCACTTCTCGAAGCCGTTTGAAATTTCCACCATAATAAGCAATTGGCCAATCTTTAATGAGAGTATCCGGCCAATTTACGTAATCCCCGGTAGTAAAAGGTGACAAAGCGTGCTTCAGGTCCTTGATCCACCGAATGTTTAGCCGTTCTTCTTCTGGATTTTTCCATGTAGCCTGATACTCCTGGGCGATGATGGCATCGCGATAATAAAAAGCTGTCTCCTTTGGGTCTTTAAGGCCTGCCACTCCTCCCAAAGATTGGTGCCAAATGGCTGCATTTTCATTTGGAGCATTTCCTAAAAAATGTTTCATGGTCATGATTGCTTGCTGTGGAAAAGCCTTTTCAATGAAAGATCCTGACCTCTTTCGATGAGCCGGTTGATTTCCACTCGGATAATCAAAGAATCTTACGGCTTCAATGTATGGGACTTCCTTAATCATGACATTTATTGGTGAACCAGTTTTTGTCAAAGGCTTTAAAAGCTGCTTCAATCTATGTGAAGTTCCAACAAATTCACCTTTAGCAATAATTTCGTTTGCTTCCTTTGCCTTGAATTCTATTTCTGAAGTTAAGCATTCATCAGCTTGAGGGGCCCAGTCCTGCCAGGCATTAAACACCGATTCGAAGTCTTTCCACCCCCATGTGACGGAGAATACAGAAACCCTTGATACTGGATGTACCCTGAAAGTAAGGGAAGTGACAATGCCAAAGTTCCCACCTCCGCCCCCGCAGCATGCCCAAAATAAATCATGATTATTTTTTCTATTCGCTTTAATGAGTTTGGCGCCCCTCTTTCCACACGCCCTTACCATTTCTATTTCAAGGAGATTGTCACAAGTCAGTCCAAAGCGCCTCGTTAACATACCGATTCCACCGCCGAGCGTAAGCCCGACAAGACCAACACTGCTCTCGGTCCCAGCCGGAATCGTCGTGCCATACTCCCATAACGTATTATATACTTGCCCTAAATCAGCTCCGGCTTCAATTTTTGCGATCATTTTTTCACGATTGACCTTGATCTTGTACATTTCACTGATATCAATGATTAGACCTCCATTTACTAATGAAAAATTTTCATAACTATGCCTGCCGCTCCTCACCCGAAAAGGTGTATGATTCTCCCTGGCCCACTTTAATGCATTCAGCACATCTTTGGAATTTTGACAAAACACAATGACCTTTGGGAATTTAGGAAAGCTCAAATTATTATTTATCCTGGCTTCATCGTACTCAGCATCATTTGGTGTTACGATTCGCCCGGTAAGCTTTGTTCGTTCCAAAAAATAACCCCCTTCTCGGGTAAAGATGTTACATACTATGAAAAAATCCGGCATGAAGACACTTTCTATAACCTCAAATCAGCTATACTCGTGACTTCCGATGCTTTACTAATGACTTCCGCCGCTTTACTCGTGATTTCCGCCACTTTACTCGTGACTTCCACCGCTTTACTCGTGATTTCCGCCGCTTACTCGTGACTTCCGCCGCTTTACTCGTGATTTCCCATTTCAATGATTAATAAAAGCAAAAAAACCCCTCTTGATTTGAAGAGGGGTTTTTTAATATCCATTTATGTTTCTTACATTTCGTCATCTTTCAATGGTGTTCGCTTATCCATTTTCAGGATGTAATAACTTGCTACGACTAATGCTAGGAAAACGATCCCGACAACCAAGGAAATCCGGGTACTAGGATTGATCCACATACCGACCAGCACCATTAGTAAGAAGGCAATTGTCGCATAGTTACTGAAAGGGGCCAACGGCATCTTGAACGGATGTTTCTCCATTTCAGCTGCATTTACCTTTCTGAACTTCAGCTCACTGATAAGTAAAACAAACCATGGAATCATCCCAGGTAAAACACTCGCACTATATACATAAAGGAATAGTTGCGGCGGTGCAAGGTAGTTCAGGACAACACCAATGCCCAGGCCTAAAAGTACAGCGATCGTACAATAGGCCGGCACTCCATTTTTAGATACTTTTGCAAATATTTTCGGAGCTTGGCCGTTCAATGCTAATGTGTAAAGCATACGACCTGCACTGAAAATCCCACTGTTACATCCAGACATGGCTGCTGTGATAACGACAAAGTTAATGATTCCTGCCGCTGCTGTGATACCTATTTTAGCAAAGGTTGAAACGAATGGACTTCCTAAGTCATCCAGCTGATCCCAAGGGAAGACTGTCACGATAACGAATATGGCGCCAATATAAAAGATTAAAATGCGCCATATGATTGATTGGATCGCTTTTGTTACGGTCTTCGTTGGATCTTTCGCTTCTCCGGCAGTGATGCCGATAAGCTCAACTCCTTGATAGGAAGCCACGACAAGGGAAAGCGCGAAGAAGAATCCTGTCCAGCCCCCCGTAAAGAAGCCGCCGTTTGCCCAAAGATTCGATAATCCAATTGCGTCTCCACCATTCCCTATTCCAAAGAAGATAAGGCCAAGGCCGGCAATGATCATCAATACAATCGTTATTATTTTTATGAGCGCAAACCAAAATTCAAATTCCCCGAAGGATTTAACGGAAATGAGGTTGGCCGCCCCCAAGATGATCATGGCGACCACACCTGGTACCCAAGCAGGTAACTCCGGGAACCAATATTGCATATACAGCCCAACCGCGATGATTTCGGACATTCCGACGATTACCCATTGAAACCAATTGCTCCAAGCAGTCATATAACCTGCCAAAGGATGTATATAGCTGCTCGCAAAGGTTGCAAAAGAACCTGTAGTCGGTTCTAAATATAGCATCTCACCCATAGAACGCATGATGAAAAAAATAAAAATACCTGCGATGGCATAAGCAAGCATTACAGAGGGCCCGGTCCATTTGATCGTGCTCGCCGATCCCATGAATAACCCGACTCCGATGGTTCCGCCCAAAGCTATCATTTGAATATGACGTGCTTCCAGCCCTCGCTTTAATTCCTTGTTTGACATGATTAACTCCCCCAGATGCAATATAAGCGGCATGCTTTTTCTATCCTTGCCAACCACTGTAATCTCTATTAATTATTGCGGTTAAACATTTTCTATCGAAACAATAT